>CAIOSS010000159.1 GCA_903860995.1 uncultured delta proteobacterium
GATCGACAGCGCCACCGGGCGACGAATGCGCGTGCCCCATGGCCGATCCCATCCCATCCCATCCCATCCCTTGCGACCCTTGCGACCCGTGCGGTTCTTCTCCTCCGATGCACAGCGATGATCGCGGGCGGGTGTTCCCCTCGGAGGGCGAGGTCGCAGATCGCAGGCGCGGGCGCGCTTCGCGTATGGTGGGGCGATGATCGCCCGCCGCGCCCTCACCGTCGCCCTCGCCGTGTGCTCGGTGACCGCCGTCGCGGCCGCCGACGACACCTGGAGCACCCCCTTCCCGGGCGTGCGCCGGCTGGTGCGGGTCACCCCGTCGCAGCGCATCGGCGCGCTGCTCGTCGACCTGTGCGCGCCCGGCGTGAGCGTCCGCGTGACGGCGCCGAGCGAGCGCACCCGCACGGTGCCCGCCTACGGCTCGCTCGTGGGCGCGCAGGCGGCGGTCAACGGGGGCTTCTACAACACGGCCAACCAGTCGCAGACCGACGGCTTCGTGCTCCACAACGGCGCCTCGTGGGGCGGCACCGACCACGACTACACCGGGCCCGTCGCCTTCGGAGACGCGCGCGTGGAGATCGTCCCCCACGAGCGCGTCGAGGGGCCGCAGCCCTGGATGCGCGAGGCCGTCTCCGGACACCCCACCCTCGTGCTCGGCGGCGGGGCGCGCGACAACTCCGGCGACACCGGCCTCTGCCCGCGCAACCCCCGCACCGCCGCGGGGCTCACGGCCGACCGCCGCACGCTCATCCTCGCGGTGGTGGACGGCCGCAGCCCGCCGTCGCGCGTGGGCATGACCTGCAACGAGCTCGCGGCGCTGATGATCGACCTCGGCGCGCGCGACGCGGTCAACCTGGACGGCGGCGGCTCGTCGACGATGTGGATGGCCGGCGTCGGGGTGCTCAACCGCCCCAGCGACGGGACGCCGCGCACGGTGTCCAACCACCTCGCGGTGTACGCCCGCGGCAGCGGCGCGGCGCCCCACTGCCCCGCCCCGGCGTATCGCGGGGCGTACGTGATGCAGTCCTTCCCGCTGGCCGTCACCACGCTCGACCTCGCGCCGGGCGAGCTCTCCCGGGGATACCTGGAGATGCGCAACACCGGCACGGCCACCTGGACGCCCGCCCGCACCCGCCTCGGCACCACCCAGCCCCGGGACCGCGCGAGCGCCGTGATGGGCCCCGACTGGCTGGCGCCCAACCGCGCGGCGGCCATCGACCGGATGGTGCCGCCGGGGATGACCGGGCGCTTCAACTTCACGCTGCGCGCGCCGGCCAGGGCGGGCGAGTACGCCGAGTACTTCAACCTGCTGGAGGAGGGCGTCACGTGGTTCAGCGACCCGGCGCAGGGCGGGCCCGCGGACAACGTCATCCAGGTGCGCGTGCGAACGGTCCCTCGGCCCGACGCGGGGGTGACGACCATGGACGCGGGCACGATGACCGCCGACGCGAGCACGACCGCGACGGACACGGGCACCGACCCGAGCACCGACGAGGGCGCCGTGCCCGTGGACCTCGGGGCGCCGACGGTGGACGTCGGCGACGGCGCGGCGCCGGGCGTGGACGCTGGCGACGGGGCCCCGATGGGCGAGCCCGCGGGCTGCGCCTGCGAGGTCGGCCGCGCGGGGGCAGCGCCATCGGCGCAGGGATGGCTGGCGGCGTCGATGGCCGCGCTCGTGCTCGCGCGCCGGCGCAGGCGTCGATCCGCGGCTTGACCCGCGCCCGTCGGGCGCCCCACCTTCGCGCGGCCATGGACGCGCTCGTCATCAACCCTGCCATCACCATTCCCGCCGAGGCGTTCACGATGACCGCGGTGCGCGCCAGCGGCCCCGGCGGTCAGAACGTCAACAAGGTCGCCTCGAAGGTCGAGCTCCGCTTCGACCTCGCGGGCAGCGCCGCCCTCCCAGACGCCGTGAAGGAGCGCCTGCGCGCCATCGCCGGCAAGCGCGTCGACCAGGACGGCACACTGCTGCTCACCAGCCAGAAGACCCGCGACCAGATCCGCAACCTCGACGACGCCCGGCTGCGCCTGAAGGTGATGATCCTGCAGGCGCTGGAGGTGCCGAAGGAGCGCCGCGCCACGCGCCCCTCGCGCGGCAGCAAGGAGCGTCGGCTCACCGCCAAGAAGGTCACCGGCGAGCGCAAGAAGTCCCGCTCGCGCCCGGGCTCCGACGACTGACGCCGACGGTCACTTACTGGCCTGTCCCCCGGTGCGGGTGCTAGCCCCTGCGGCCGTGAAGCGCCGTGCATGCAGCTCGTTCGTCGGGGTGATCGCCGCCTGCCTCGCGTCGTCGGTCGCGTCGGCGCAGACGCCGCCCACCGCCCGCGTCGCCGTCCCCACGCTCACCACCGCCCCGGCGGCCCGCAGCGCCGACTCCGTGCTGGGCACCGCCGAGACCCCCTCGCTGGCCGCGCTGCGCGAGGCCGAGCGCGCCGCCGAGCAGCCCCGGGACACCGCCGACACCGTCGCCGTCGCCGCCCGCCGGGACGGCGCCGCGCTCGACGAGGCGGGCCTTCCGCCGGAGCTCGCGGGGCGGCTCCAGATGCCCGCGCTGCCCTTCCGCATGACCACCCGGATGGTGCGCGAGCTGGGGCTCTTCCGCACCGACTCCCGCGCGCGCCGCCTCGCCCAGCGCTGGACCGTCCTGGCCGGCCGCTACCGCACCCGGATGCAGCAGTCGCTCGCCGCCGAGGGGATGCCCACCGCGCTGCTCTGGGTCGCCGCCGCCGAGAGCGCCTTCGACCCGCGCGCGGAGTCCAGCGCGGGCGCCGCGGGGCTGTGGCAGTTCATGCCCGACACGGCGCGCTCCTTCGGGCTGCGGGTGGACACCTGGGTCGACGAGCGCCGCGACCCCGAGCACAGCACCCGCGCCGCGGTGCGCTACCTGCGCGACCTGCACGCCCGGCTCGGCTCCTGGGAGCTCGCCTTCGCGGCCTACAACATGGGCTACACCAACCTCCTGCGGTCGATCCGGAAGTACAACACCAACGACTTCGACACCCTCGCCACCCTGGAGGCGGGGCTCCCGTGGGAGACCGCCCACTACGTCCCGCGCATCCTCTCGCTGGCCGTCGCCGCGCAGAACCCCGGGGTCTTCGCGATCACCACCACCGCCCCGGAGGCCCCGGTGACCTGGGAGGACGTCGAGGTGCAGCGGTCGCTCCCGCTGGCCGCCATCGCCCGCGAGGGACAGGTCTCCGAGGCCACGCTGCGCGAGCTCAACCCCGCCCTCTTGCGCACCCGCACGCCGCCGCCGAGCCCGCAGACGCCCTTCGTGTTGCACGTCCCGCTCGGCCGCGGGGCCACGGTGCGCTCCGCCGTCGCGGGCATCGAGACGCCCGCCACGCGGAGCTACGTGCTGCGCCACGGGGAGACGCTCGACGAGGTGGCCACGCGCTTCGGCACCCGGGCCCCGCAGGTGCTCAGCCTCTCCGGGCTGGCCAACGACCGCGGGGTGGGCCCCGGCACCCTGCTGCTGCTGCCCGACCGCGCCCCCGCGGCGGAGCGGGCGGCGGTCGCGCCGGTGGTCCCCTTCGACGCGGCGCTCGCGGCGATGACCCCGCCCGGAGGGACGCGCCGGGCGTGGCTGCGGGTGACGTCGGGGGACACCCTCGCCGCCGTGGCCCGCGCGCTACAAGTGCTCCCCGATGACCTCGCCCGCTGGAACAACCTCGACCCCCACGCCCGCGTCCACGGCGAGATGTGGCTGCAGGCCTTCGTGAGCCGCGCGCCCGACGACACCGCGCGCACCTTCACCGACGCCGAGGTCACCCTCGACGACCGCGCCGGCGACGCCTTCCACGACCGCTCCGTGGCCGCCGCGGGCCAGGTGCGCGTCCAGGTGACGGCCGCCGCCGACGACACCCTGGCCAGCGTCGCGGCGCGCTACGGATCCAGTCCTGCGCGCCTCGAGCGCATCAACCGCCGCGGGCAGCGCGACCCGCTGCGCCCGGGCGAGACCGTCGTGGTCTACGCCGACCCCGCGCGCGCCCCGCGCTGACGCCGCCGATGGCCCTCCGCGTCGCCGGGACCGTCGCCCTGCTCGCACTGCTGGCCGGCGCCCGGCTCGAGGCGCAGCCCATCCCCCCGAGGCTGCGCGCGCAGATCGCCCAGAGCGCCAGCGCCCCCGCGGCGGCCCCCGCGGACGAGCCCGAGGAGCGCGTCGACCCGGAGTCCCCCCGCGCGTCGATGCAGCGCTTCGTCGAGCTCACCCAGCGCGGTCGCTGGGACGAGGCCGCGCGCTTCCTCGACCTGGCGGGGCGCTCCGAGGCCGACGGCGCGGCGCTCGCGCGACGCCTGCGCGAGGTGCTCGACCGCTACGTGGGCGTCGACCCCAGCGCCCTCTCGCCGGAGCCCGCGGGCGACCCCGACGACGGGCTGCAGACGCGGATCGACGAGGTCGGGCACGTCCCCGGCGTGACCGCTTCGGGCGACCCGGTGCGCATCACCCGGCGGGCGTACCCCGACGGGACGCGCTGGGTGTTCACCCGCGCGACGGTGCGCAACGTCGACGGCTGGTACGACCGCCTGGAGGGCAAGTGGGTGCGCGGCCACCTGCCCCAGTGGTGGCTGCAGCCCTGGGCGAAGGGCCTGCTGCGCTGGCAGTGGGCGTCGCTGGCGGTGGCCTTCGCGCTGGCGCTGATGCTCGGCCGGCTGCTCGGTCGGCTCACCCTGGCGGCCTCCGCGCCGCTGCTGCGCCAGGTGGTGGACATCCGCGACGCGTCGATGACCACCCACGCGCTGGCGCCGCTCTCGCTGCTCTGGGCCGTCGGGCTGGTGTCCCTCTCGGTGCCCTCGCTCGGGCTCTCCCACGTGGGCGACGCCTTCGTGCAGAACCTCCTGCGCGCGCTGCTCTTCGCGGGGCTCTTCTGGGCGCTGTGGCGCACCATCGCGCTGCTGGCGCGGTCGTTCCAGGAGTCGGTCTGGGCGCGCGCGCACCCCGGCTCGGTGACGGTGGTGCCCCTCATCGCGCAGGCCGCGCGGGTGACGCTGGCGTGCGTGAGCGTGGTGGCGGTGCTCTCCGCGCTGGGCTACCCCGTGGCGAGCCTGCTGGCGGGCCTCGGGCTGGGCGGCCTCGCGCTCGCGCTCGCGGCGCAGAAGACCGTCGAGCACCTGCTGGGGAGCGTGGCGATCGGGCTCGACCAGCCCTTCCGGGTGGGCGACCTGGTGAAGCTCGACGAGCACACGGGCACCATCGAGAGCGTGGGCCTGCGCTCGACGCGGGTGCGCACCTTCGACCGTACCCTCGTGACCATCCCCAACGGCAAGCTGGCCGACCTCCGGGTCGAGAACTACACCCAGCGCGATCGCATCCGGCTCCTGACCACGCTGTCGCTCGACCTCGACACCTCGGCCGAGCGC
>CAIOSS010000160.1 GCA_903860995.1 uncultured delta proteobacterium
CTGCTCGGGGCGACGCGGCCCCCGGGCGCGCTCCCGCGCCGGCTGCCGGTGGGCTTCACCGAGGCCTCGCGCACCGAGCCCTGGCGCGAGCCCGCGACGCTCACCCCCATCGAGTCGCTCGCGGCGCTGCGCTCGGCCCTCGGTGTCGCGCGCGAAGTCATGCTGGGCCTGTCCGGGGCGGAGCGGGTCCCGCACCGGGTGTTCTTCGCGGCGCTCACGGCGCTGCGTCGCGACGTCGAGCGCAACGCATGCTTCAACCCGCTCACGCTGCTGGAGTTTCGCCCGGAGTTCGACCGCATCCGCTCGGCCGAGGTCCTGGAGAGCCTCCAGCTCTGCGAGACCGACACCGCCCACCGGCTCGCGTCGCTCACCTTCCTCTCGCACTTCCGGCTTCTCCGCGTCGTGCAGATGATGGCCTCCGCCGCCGCAGACCCGGCCGACCCCGCGCGGGCGTACGTGTTCCTGTCGGCGCTGCGGGCCGAGGCCGACGCCCTCCTCGACGTGCTGCGCGACCGCGCCGGCGCCCTGCTCGCCGACGCCCTCGAGCGGGAGGTGCTGCGCCTCGTCGCGACCGACGTCCGCGCCCGCTTCGAGTCCTTCACCGCGGAGACTGAGCAGCTCAGCCGCACCCGCGCTGCGATGACCGCCTCGGTGCTCGCGCTGCGGGCCTCGGTCCGCCGGGCGCTCGAGCGCGCGGTGGTCCCCTGCGGCGCCACGGCCGGCGCCCAGGCGCGGCTCGCGGGCTTCCTCGACGCCGCCGCGCAGCTCGCGGAGACGCTCCAGCACGGGGTGCTGCGGATGGTGGAGGTGTTCCGCCCTGGCAGCGACCCCGAGCGCACCGTGGGCGACCCCGACGCGCGCCGCGGCGCCACCTCCCAGGGCCGACAGTGGGCGTGGATCTTCGCCCTCGTCACCCGCGCCTTCGTCGCCAAGGCCCGCCTGGCGCGGCACGCCTCCTTCGAGCAGTGGTCCGCGCCGCCCTCCCACGCCTTCATCACGGAGTACCTCCGGCACTACCGTGAGCTCGGGCAGGCGCTCGCATACGAGACCTTGTATCCCCACCGCGACCGGCTCACGCACGCCCTCGGCGCGCTCGGCGACGTGGACTTCGTCGACGACCGAACCCTCGACGCCCTGGTCGCCGACTGCGAGTCCTTCGGCGCCCACCTGCAGCTCGCGGTGTCGAGCGCGTCCGAGCGCCCGGAGCTGCGCGGGGTCGCGCTCGACAAGCACCGCGCGGGCGAGCTGCTGCGCATCCACCTCGCCGGGGTCGCCCCCGTCGTCGCGCGCACCCTTGACGCGCTCCCTCCCCGCTCGTAGCGTCCGCCGCCCCGCAGGCCTTAGACCCTGCGATGTCCGTTGGAGGTTCCCCCCGATGCGCAAGGATTCCACGCCCCGAGACATGCTCCTCGACCGTCGCGTCGTGGAGCGAAACATCCGCAAGGGCATCGTGACCCGCGAGGAGTACGACACCTTCCTGCGCGAGCTCGGCGACGCTTCGGAGAACGCCGAGTCCATCACCGCCCGCCTCGGTGAGGAAGACCCGGTCGAAGCCGACGACGAGATCGACGAAGAGGACGACGAGGAAGAGACCGACGAAGCCGAGGGTTGAGCGATCACACGGCGCGGCGTTGAACGCTCACCGCCGCTCGTGCTACCGCCCTCGACCATGTCCAACGAGCACGACTCCGACGCACAGCCCCACGCGGACGATCCCCACCTCCCCGAGGTGGGCGATCCGATGCCGCCCATCGATTTCAACACCTTCATCCTCTCGATGGCATCGGCGACGCTGATGCACCTCGGCGAGGTCGAAGGCCCCGAGGGGCGCAAGGGCGAGCTCAACCTCCCGCTGGCCCGGCATCACATCGACCTCGTCGCGATGCTCCAGGACAAGACCAAGGGGAACCTCACCGGCGAGGAGGAGCGCCTGCTCCACCAGGTGGTCTACGACCTGAGGATGCGGTTCATCAAGATCGCTGAGCGTACCGCGAGGTAACCCGATGCCCCACTTCCGCCGCGTCGCCCGCCTCCACTGGGGCGTCGCCCTGGCCCTCCTCTCCGTCGTCACTGCGTGCCGCGGGCGCGAGGTTCCGAGCATCACCCCCATCCCCGCCCCGGCCCCGGCCCCGACGCCGCCTGCTCCCCCCACGCCTCGCGCCGACGAGCGACCAGCGCCCGCCACGCTCGACGCCGCTGCGCTCCCGCTCGCCCCGCAGGGCGGTCCGCTGCCGGGCTCGCCGTCGTCCTTCGCGCCCATCGTGCGCGAGGTGCGCACCTCCGTGGTCAGCGTGTTCGCGGCCATCCGCGAGGTCACCGGGATGCAGTACGGCTTCAACGGCACCCAGGAGCGCATGTCCCTGGGCCGCGGCACCGGCTTCCTCATCGCCGAGAACGGCGAGATCCTCACCAACAACCACGTCATCCAGGGCGCCGCGCGCATCGAGGTGCAGCTCGACGACGGCCGGCGCTACCCCGCGGAGGTGCTCGGCCGCGACGAGCGCCTCGACGTGGCCCTGCTGCGCGTGAAGGCTCCCGGGGTGCCCCTCCACCCCGCCCGCCTCGGCGACAGCGACCGGCTCTCGGTCGGCGACTGGGTCATGGCGATGGGCAACCCCTACGGCCTCACGCAGTCGGTCACCGCGGGCATCGTGAGCGCCGTCGGGCGCACGGGCCACGAGCTGCACCTCGGCGACGACAACTTCGGCAACCTGCTGCAGACGGACGCGAGCATCAACCCCGGCAACTCGGGCGGGCCGCTGCTCAACCTCGCGGGCGAGGTCGTGGGCATCAACGTGGCGGTGCACCGCGCGGCGCAGGGCGTCGGCTTCGCGATCCCGATCAACATGGCCCGCACGGTGGTGCCGCAGCTGCGGCAGTACGGTCGGGTGCGGCGCTCGTGGCTGGGCGTCTCCATCGCCGCGGTGCGCGACAACATGGTCGACTGGATGCACCTGCCCGACGTGCGCGGCGCGCTGGTGCAGGACGTCGAGCCTGGCAGCCCCGCGGCCCTGGCCGACATCCGATCGGGCGACGTCATCCGCCGCTTCGACGGGCAGGAGATCACGGACAGCACGCAGCTCCCATGGCTCGCCTCGTCGGCCGGCATCGGTCACCGCTCCCGGGTCGAGCTCATCCGGCGGGGAACGGTCGCTACGGTGGAGGTGACCCTCGCGGCGATGCCCGACCGCGCCGGAGCGCTGCTGCCGGGGCGCCCCGGGATGGTGCCCATCCCAGACCCGTCGGGTCCGTAGCGGGCCACCGCGAGGTCGGCCGCGGAGGCTCAGCCCTTCGGGTCGGATTCGACGGGAGCGGGAGCGGCGGCCGGAGCGGGGGCGGCCTCGACCGGCGCGGCCTCCGCGGGATCGGGCGTGAGCGGCGCGAGCGCCTCAGCCACCTGACGGGCGAGCGCGCGCGGCGTCGCCGGGAGCGTCTCCTTGAGGGTGCGGCGGGGGTACGGCGGCGCAGCGACCGGCGGCGCGGGGTAGGACGGCGGGGGGTTGGGCGACTCCGGAGCGTCTTTCAGTCCGAGGGCGTCGCCGACCTTGCGGGCATGCTCGACGGCGCGCTCACGGAGTTCGGTGCCCTCCGCGACGGCGCGCTCCCGCCGCTCGGCCCCATCGATCGGATCATTCGAGTTCGTGCTCACGTTCCGCCGCTCCCTTCCCTCGGTTGGGTCCCCACCGCTGGTCCTGGGCAGCAGCATAGCGTGCGACCGTGCATCGGTGCATGCGGTGAGACCCGTGTTCATCGCGGCGGTCGCTGGTAGAACATCACCCCCTATGAGCAACTGGCAGCCCGCGCGGGTCGTAGACGTCGTCCTCCGCTTCAACCCCGACTTCGGTCCGGCCATGAAGGCCTCGCTGGAGGGCGTCCTCCGCACGGCCCTCGCCCCGGAAGACCAGGCCCGCGAGGCCTGCCGCGTGATCGCCCGGGGCGTCGGCGTCGCCACGCACGCGTACGTGTGGGCCGCGCCGCAGATGCCTGTCACGGCGGTGAAGCTCCCGGTCGAGGTGATGGACGACGGGGTCATCATCGCCCTGCGCCTCGCGCTCAACACCCCCATGAACAGCCCCGTGGACTACACCAACGGGCAGCAGGTCGCGGGCCTGCTCCAGGCCCTGATGGGCCTGCCCCGCGGGTCGCTCGCGGGCGTCACCATCGCCTTTCCCCCCGGCGCCTCGGACGCCCAGGGTCCCCTCCTCTCCATGCTCAACCCCCGCACCCTGCCGGGCCAGAAGCTCTGCGAGTTCTGCCGCAACCCGATGCCCGCCTACGAGGTGCAGTGCGCGAGCTGCGGCGCCCGGAGCGAGTCATAGCCCCGTCCCTGCGGCGCGCTCTCCCAACGCTCCGAATCGCGCTGGTGCTCCTGCCGGTCGCCTGGCTCGCCCGCCGCGTCGACGCGTCACTAGTGGTCGCCCACCTCGGGGCGCTCCCGCCGGCCGCGCTCGAGGCGTCGCTCTTCTGGTCGGCGCTCTCGGTGTACAGCTTCACGCTCCGCTGGCGGCTCCTCCTGCGTGCCTGGGGCGCCACTCCCCCGTCGACGCCCGCCGCCCTCGACCTCGTCATCCGCTCCACGTTCTGGAACCTCCTCCCGGGCGGCCTCGTCGGCGACGTCGCGCGCAGCGACGCAGTCCGCCACTCCGTCGGCGGCCTCGGCAACGCGCTCGCGGCCCTTTGGTTCGAGCGCGTCGGCGGCCTCGCCGGCCTCTTCGTGGTCGCCCTCGGTGCGCTCGCCCTCGCCCCTCCTTCGCCCGCGTGGATCACCCGCGCAACGCTCCTCGGCTGCCTCGGCTCGCTGGCGCTGCTCGCCCTCTCCCTCGCCGCCACCCGCTCCGAGGCGATCGCCCGACGCCTCGCGGCGCTCCCTCTCCTCGGCCCGCGGCTGGGCGCCATCACGCCCCCGTCGCGGCCCCGCGACCTCGCGCGGGCGCTGCTCCTCTCCCTCGCCACGCAGACCACCACCACGCTCTCGCTCGCCGCCATCGTGCACGCGCTCGCGCCGGCCTCCGACCTGCGCGCGGTGACGGCGCTGAGCCCCGCGACGGTGCTGTTCA
Organism: uncultured delta proteobacterium; assembly: GCA_903860995.1. Lineage (GTDB taxonomy): Bacteria > Myxococcota_A > Polyangia > Polyangiales > SCUS01. The sequence goes on from CAIOSS010000160.1 coordinate 5,058, forward strand.
CCTTCGTCCCGGTGACGCCCGGGGGGATCGGCCAGCGCGAGCTCGTGTTCTCGATGGTCTACGGGC
>CAIOSS010000161.1 GCA_903860995.1 uncultured delta proteobacterium
CCGAGCTCGGCCGCGAGGGCGCGCAGGGGGGCCTCGTCGCCGCCGCCGACCAGGAGCAGCCGGGCCTCGGGGAGCTCCCGCGCGGCGTGGGCGAAGGCGCGCACGAGGGTGGGGTGGTCCTTCACCGGGTGGAAGCGCGCGACGCAGGTGACGACGAGCGCGGCGGGGTCGAGCCCGAGGGCGGCGCGCACCCCGGCGGGGTCGAGGGCGGCGCGCAGGGCGGGGTCGAAGCGGGCGGGGTCGACGCCGTTGTAGACGACGTCGATGCGAGCGGCGGGGATGCCCTCGTTCTCGACGAGGAGGCGCTTGATGTACCCGCACACCGCCACGACCCGCCGGGTGTATTGCAGGAAGACGAGGTTGTTGGCGACGACCCGCTTCGGGCGCCGGGCGTCGGGGTAGTGCCGCCCGTGCTCGACGAACACGAGTCCGGGCCGGTGGCGCATGGGGCCAAGGGCCATCGCGGCGTAGGAGTAGGGGGTGTACTGGTGCGCGCACACCACGTCGGGGCGCACCTCGGCGATGAGCCGGTGGAGGTCGATGGCCACCTTCGGCTGGAGCCCCCCGGTGCGCCCGAGCACCTCCACGCGGACCCCGTCGGCCCGCAGCGACTCGCCCAGCGGGCCGATGCCGTCGAGGCACACCACCACCTGCGAGACGCGGTCGCGGGTGGCCTTGAGGAAGTCGTGCACGAGCACCTCGGCGCCGCCGAAGGTCATGCTGTGGAGCACATGGATGACGCGCATGGTTGGAGGAGCTTCCCGGCTCTGCCGACAAGACAACGCCGGTCGGGCGACACCGTGCGGGACCGCCGCGCAGCCCGTCAAGGCCTCGACGCGGCGCGCAGCCTTTCTCTTGCGATCACGGCGAGGCTGTCACTAAGCTCCGTCCGTTTCTGGCGGGCGACGGGGTGGCACGTGCATCCTCGCCCATAGGAGGACGTACGCTCGTGAAGACCCTCAGGCCTCGTCGAAGTTTTGCGGTGCTCGCCGCGTTGCTCGGTTCGATCCTGCCCTCCGTCGCCGGGGCGCAGACCGTGTCGGGGTGGGCGCTCGATCGCTACGAGCCCACGACCACGGGCGACGTGTTCTTCATGTCCGAGCACCCCTGGTACTCGTCGACGCGCACCTTCTCGGTGGGCATCGTCGCCGACTACGCAGCCAACCCCCTGGTGCTGCGGCAGGAGTTCGCGGCCGCCGACGGCACCACCTCTTCCTCCACCACCAACATCATCTCCGGGCAGTTCGTCGGCCACCTCGGCGCTGCAGTGTCCTTCCTCGACCGCGTGGGCATCGGCGTCTCGCTGCCGCTGTCGTTCTACCAGGGCGGCACGGCCTCCCCGGCGGGCACCTCATCCCTGGGCCCGGCTGCGGGCGTGGGCGTCGGCGACCTGCGCTTCGGCGTGCGCTTCCGCCTCGTGGGCCACTCCGACCGCGACCCCATCTCGCTGCACCTCGGCGCCAACCTCTGGGCCCCCATCGGGTCGCGTAGCAGCAACACCGGCGACGAGCAGGTGCGCTTCGAGCCGCGCCTCACCCTCGCCGGCCGCGCCAGCATCGTCCGCTGGTCGGCGGGCGCGGCGTTCCAGGTGCGCGGCGACATCGACGCGGTCAACCTCGCCATCGGCAACGAGCTGCGCTTCAACGCCGCCCTCGGCTTCGTCGCCCTCGACGACAACCTCACCATCGGCCCGGAGGCCTACGTCTTCTCGGCCGTGCGCGACCTGCCCGCCGGCCGCGGCCAGGGGAGCG
>CAIOSS010000162.1 GCA_903860995.1 uncultured delta proteobacterium
GGCGGTGCTCGCAGATCCCCTCGACGATGGCGTCATCGACCGGCGTGATCGCCCCATCCGCCGGGTAGGCGTAGCGACGTCGTACCCTTCGGGCTACAGCCCGCGTAGGTCGGGGCCTCGGCCTCGCACCGAGCTCCAAACCGCGACCACGAACACCTCGGCCTCGCGGTCGACGTAGTAGACGTGATAGCGGGACGAACGGAGGAGGACACGCCGCACGTTGGCGACCGCCGGATGGTGCACCAGCGGCCCCGCCCCCGCGAAGTGCCGCAGCATCTCCAACCCCTCCGCCAGCTCGTCGAGGAACAACAGCGGCGACGCCGAGCGTGTCTCCCGCCACCAGACATCGAGCACGCGGATCTGCGCCTCGGCCTCGGGCGAGACGACGACCCGCTTCATTGCCGAGCGCGCAACTCCGTCAACAGATCCTGAGCGTCGCGACCGTGACCAGCCTGGAGCGACTCCCAGGATCGACCGACCACGCGGTTCAGCGCTTCGCGCTCTGCTTCGTCGAGGTCGTCGCCTTCGTCGTCGACGACGAGCGAGAGCACCGTCCCCTCGGGCATGGAGGTCGGCTCGTCCATCACCAGTCGGCCGTTGCGCACCGTGGCTCGCATGATGCCGAACCTATCACCGCCGGCGCCGAAAGGCATCGGGCGATCACGGTGCGCGCCGACGCGAAGGCGCTGATGTCCGGCGGCCTACCTCCGCGCTCAGCCGCCGTGGCCGGGGTGCGCCCAGGGGTCGCAGCCGTTGCTGCGGTCGATCACCGACTCGCCGCGCAGCTCGCGCACCACCACCGAGGCGGCGACGAGCCCGAAGGTGCCCGTCACCCACGCCGCGCTGCCGTCGATGCGCGCGCGCTTCTCGCAGGTGTGCAGCCCGTTGTCGGACTGCGGGCACACGCACTGGAAGCCGTGGTCGTGGTCGTAGGCGAGCTCGGTCGGCGCGATGGGGGCCTCGTCGCTGAACACGCACGGCACCCCCGTCGGGATCGACGGCCGCAGCCGCCAGCCGTGCTTGGTGCGAAGGATCTCCCGGAAGTGGTGCGCGAAGGGGTCGTGCTTCGTGCGGGCGAGGTCGTCGACCCGCACCCGCGTGGGGTCGAGGCGCGCCGCGGCGCCCATCACGCTGACCACGGGGATGCCCTCGCGGCGGCAGGTGGCCACGAGGTGGGCCTTGGCCGTGAGGTTGTCGATGGCGTCGACGACGTAGTCGGGCCGGTGGCCCAGCAGCGCCGCGCTGTTGTCGACGCTGTAGAACTCCGTGCGCGCCGTGACGGTGCCCGTCGGGTGGATGAGCCGCAGCCGCTCGGCCATGACCTCCACCTTGGGGCGCCCGACGTTGCCGCGCATCGCGTGCAGCTGGCGGTTGGTGTTGGTGACGCACACGAGGTCGAAGTCGACCAGGTCGAGGTGGCCGACGGCGGTGCGCGCGAGGGCCTCGGCGGCGAAGCTCCCCACCCCCCCGAGGCCGACGACCATCACCCGCGCGGCGGCGAGCGTGCGCATCGCGGGCTCGCCCAGGAGCCGGGCGGCGCGGTCGAAGCGGCGGTGCGTGCGGTAGCCTTCGTCAACGTCTGCCATGGGGGTGCTGTGGGCTCTCTTACCGCATCCGCCGCGGGCGCGCGCCCTTGCCGGTATCGGGGCGTAGGGCTATGTCCGGCGAACCATGGCAGAGCGGTTCCTGGATGCCCTTCGTGATCACCCCCTCGTGGCGGACGGCGCCATGGGCACGCAGCTCTACGAGCGGGGGGTGCTCTACACGCAGAACTACGAGGAGATCTGCGTCACCCGCCCGGACCTCATCAAGAGCATCCACAAGGAGTACCTCCGCGCCGGCGCGCAGGTGATCGAGACCAACACCTTCGGGGCCAACCGCTACCGCCTGGCGAAGTTCAACCTGGAGAAGCGCGTCGGCGAGCTCAACGAGGCCGGGGTGCGCATCGCCCGCGAGGCCGTCGCGGAGTCCACCGCGGCGAGCGCGTGGGTGGCGGGCAACATCGGCCCGACGGGCCTGCCCACGCTCAAGGGCCTCACCCAGCGCGACTTCGCGGACATCCGCGCGGCCTTCGAGGAGCAGGCCGCGGCCCTCGCCGGGGCCGACCTGCTGACCATCGAGACCATGCGCTCGCCCGAGGAGATGCGGCTGTGCATCGAGGCCGTGCGGGCCACGAGCGACCTGCCCCTCGTGGCCATGGTGAGCTTCGACGCCTTCGGCACCATGGCCGACGGAACCACCCCCGAGGCCATGGCCGACCGGCTCGCGCAGTGGGGCGCCGACGTCATCGGGGTCAACTGCGGCGACGGCCCGGCGGGGGTCTTCGACACCCTCGAGCGCATGCGCGGCGTCGGGCTGCCGATGGCGGCGATGCCCAACGCGGGCATCCCCCGGCGCATCGAGGGGCGCATGCTCTACATGGCCAACCCGGAGTACTTCGGGGTGTATGCCCGGCGGCTCATCAAGCTGGGCGTGCGGCTCGTCGGCGGCTGCTGCGGCACCACCATGGACCACATCCGCCGCGCCGCCAACGCGGCCCGGATGCACGCCCACGAGGGCGCGACGACCGGGGGCGACGGCGGGGCGATCCGCACCGCCGGCCCGCCGGGCAACCCCAACCATGAGCCCAACGACCCGACGATGTCCGGCGGCGCGGCGGTCGAGCCTGCGCCGGGCGTTCGGGTGGTCCCCATGGCCGACCGCAGCCCCTTCGCGGCGAAGCTCGGGCGCAGCTTCGTCGTGAGCGTCGAGGTCAACCCCCCGGCGGGGATGGACCCCTCCAAGGCCGTCGCCGCCGCGAAGCACCTGCTGGCCAACGGCGTCGACGTGATCAACATCGCCGACGGCCCGCGGGCGAGCGCGCGCATGGGCAACCTGGCGCTCGCGGTGAACCTCATCCGCGAGGGCGTCGAGCCGCTGCTCCACGTCTGCTGCCGCGACCGCAACACCCTCGGCCTCGTCGGGCACGTGATGGCCGCGCACGAGCTCGGGGTGCGCAACCTGGTGATCATCACGGGCGACCCCCCGAAGATGGGCGACTACCCCGACTGCACGGCCGTCTACGACCTCGACTCCATCGGGCTGCTGCGCCTCGTGCGCGGGCTCAACCACGGGCGCGACCCGGGCGGGAAGTCCCTCGGCGGCGTGACGGAGTTCGTGCTGGCCACCGGGGCCGAGCCCGCCGCCATGGACTACAACCGCGAGATCGCGCGGCTGCGCAAGAAGGTCGAGGCCGGCGCCGAGCTGGTGATGACCCAGCCCGTGTACGACCCGGCGGTGCTCACGCGCTTCCTCGACGACATCGAGCCCTGGGGCATCCCGGTGATGGTGGGCATCCTGCCGCTGGCGAGCCACCGCAACGCGGAGTTCCTGCACAACGAGGTGCCCGGGATGCGGGTGCCCGACGAGGTGCGCGAGCGCATGCGCAAGGTGGGCAGCGGCCCCGTCGCCCGCAAGGAGGGCGTCGGCATCGCCCGGGAGATGCTCCTCGCGGTGAAGCACCGCGTCGCCGGGGCCTACGTGATGCCCCCGCTCGAACGGTGGGAGATGGCCCTGGAGGTCATCGAAGGGGTGAAGTAACCCTCCGCCCTCCCAAACCGAGGCGCGCCCTTCGCACAGGGGCCCGCCTCTCAGAGCCCCTTCGGGCAGGAGAGCGACGGACCCATGTTCACTGGCATCGAGCGCGCCGACACCTGGATCGCCCTGGTCTCCCTGGTTGCCATGGAGATCGTCCTCGGGGTCGACAACATCGTGTTCATCTCGGTGCTCACCGGGCGGCTCCCAGAGGCACAACGGCGCAAGGTCACCCACTTCGGCATCGGCCTGGCCGTGGTGATGCGCATCGGGCTGCTCTTCGCGATCTCCTGGGTGCTCGGCCTCACCCGCCCCCTCTTCACCGTGCTGGGCCTCGCCGTGAGCGGCAAGCAGCTCGTCCTCCTCTCCGGCGGGGCCTTCCTCGTGGGCAAGGCGACCCTCGAGATCCACCGCAAGGTCGAGGGCCTCCACGAGGAGGAGAGCGCCTCGTCGGCGAAGGTCTCGACGGCGGGGCTCATCGCGCAGATCGTGGCGCTCGACCTGGTGTTCTCCCTCGACTCGGTGATCACCGCCGTGGGCATGGTCCCGCCCGATCAGATCTGGTTGATGGTGGTCTCGGTGCTCGCGGCGGTCGCCACGATGCTGACCTTCGCCGGCACCGTGAGCCGCTTCGTCGAGCGCCACGCCACGGTGAAGGTGCTGGCCCTGGCCTTCCTCATCCTCATCGGCGTGATGCTCGTGGCCGACGGCCTCGGCCGGCACATCCCCAAGGGCTACATCTACGCCCCGATGGCCTTCGCGCTCGTCATCGAGATGCTCAACATCCGCATGCGCGGCCGGAAGCCCGCGAAGCCCGCGAAGCCCGCGAAGCCCACCGTCGAGCCGGCCGCCCCCGCGCCCGCCGACGCCGCCTGAGCGCGCGCGCCCCGTCGCGGGTGCGCTCGCTGGCCGCCCGGCTCTGGCGCTGTCTCGGGCGGTGAGTCACTCCGGCCGGCGGCGGCCGTAGCGGGCGATGAGGTCCTCGAGGTCGACCTGGTCGCCCACCAGCAGCGGGAGGTACGTCACCGAGGGGCACGCCCCGTAGCGCTCGCAGCGCAGGCGGACGGGCGACGACGCGTCGATCACCGCGAGCGACTCGCCGCAGCCCAGGGTGATCATCAGCCGCCCCTCGGACGAGCGCACCGCGACCCCGGCCTCGCGCGGGTCGCGCCGGATGAAGGGCGTCACCGTCGCCCGGGTCGCGACGAAGTCGA
>CAIOSS010000163.1 GCA_903860995.1 uncultured delta proteobacterium
CAGATCGTGACCTTCCTCGCGCCCGCCGGGCAGGTGACCCACACCTGCGACGGGCCCTGCGACCCGCAGTAGAGGTTAACCCCCCCCTCATGCCCGCCCCCCTCGCCCCCGGTCACCTCCCCCTCATCGGCAACCTGTACTCCATGCGCACCGCGCCCCTCGCCACGCTCACCCGGGCGCTGCGCGAGAACGGCGACGTGTCGCGGGTGGAGTTCCCTGGCGGCCACCGCGGGCACTTCCTCTTCCACCCCGACCACGTGCGCGCGGTGCTCGTCGACCACGCGAAGCAGGTGAGCAAGGACACCCCGGGCTTCTCGGCGCTGCGCCTGCTGCTCGGCAACGGGCTCGTCACCAGCGACGGGGCCTTCTGGCTGCGTCAGCGGCGCATCGCGCAGCCCGCCTTCCACCGCGCCAAGATCTTCGCCCTCGGGGCGCGCATGGTCGAACTCACGAAGCGCACCGCCGAGGAGTGGACCGTCGCCGCGAAGGCCGGCGCGCCCATCGACGTGGCCGAGTCGATGATGCGCCTCACGCTGCGCGTGGTGGCCGACACGATGCTCGGCCAGGACGTCGAGCGCGACGCCGCGGGCGTGGGCCGGGCGATCACCTACCTCCTGCACGCGCTCAACCAGCGCATCGTGCGGCCCTGGGCGCCGCCGGTCTCCTGGCCCACCCCGGGCAACAAGCGCTTCATGGAGGCGCGCGACAACGTGGGGCGCGTGGTCGACGAGGCCATCGCCCGCAAGCGCGCGAAGCCCGACTCGCCGGGGGGAGAGTTCTTGCGGATGCTCATCGAGGCGCGCGACGAGGAGAGCGGCGAGGCGATGACCGACCAGCAGCTCCGCGACGAGGTGGTCACCATCTTCGGCGCCGGTCACGAGACCACCGCCAACCTCCTCGCCTGGACCTGGTCGTGGCTCTCGCAGATGCCCGACGTGCGGCGCCGGATGCACGCCGAGCTCGACGCCGTGCTGGGCGACCGCGACGCCACCGCCGAGGACTACCCGAAGCTCCCGTACACCCGCGCCGTGCTCGCCGAGTCGCTGCGCCTCACGCCCGTCGTGTGGCTCATCTCGCGCCGCGTGGAGCAGGAGATCACCCTCGGCGACCTCACGCTCCCGGCCCGCTCGCTGGCCTTCCTGTCGCCGTACGCCACGCACCGGCACCCGACCTTCTGGGACAACCCCGAGGGCTTCGACCCGGGGCGCTTCCTGGAGGGCGCCGGGAGCACCCGACCCACGCTGGCGTATTTCCCCTTCGGCGCGGGCCCGCGGAAGTGCATCGGCGACACCTTCGCCCTGGTCGAAGCGACCCTGGTGCTGGCCACTCTCGCCCGCCGCTTCGAGCCCGAGCTGCCGCCGGGGATGTTGCCCGTGCCCGAGCCGGTGATCACCATGCGCCCGCGCGGCGGCCTGCCGATGCGGGTGCGACTGCGCTCGTAGCGGCCCTTCACCCCGCCGCGGCGCGCTTCGCCTTCGCCGCCGCGGCCCGACGGATCACCGCCAGCATCCGGTCGGTCTCGGCGCGCATGCGCCGGTCGTCGGCGTCGGTCTGGTGGTCCCACCCGAGGAGGTGCAGCAGTCCGTGGGCGAGGAGCATCATCACCTCGTCGCGCGTCGGGACTCCGCCCTCGCGCGCCTGCCGCGTCGCCGTCTCCAGCGAGATGATCACGTCGCCCAGCAGGTCGCCCGCGAGGTGCCCGTCGTCGCCCTCGCGCATGGCGAAGGCCAGCACGTCGGTGGGCTTGTTCTTCTTGCGGTAGTCGCGGTTGAGGGCGTGGATGGTCGCGTCGTCGCAGAGCAGCACCGAGAGCTCGGCCTTCGGGAGCTTCAGGGCGCGGAGCATCGCCTCGGAGGCCGCGCGCACCTCCGCGGTCGAGACCACCCGGGACTTCGTCGCCTGTCGTGACACCTCTACGTGCATGATGCGCCGCAGGGTGCCACGAAGCCGCGCGGCCGCGGGAGGCCCTTCAGCGCCGAGGGGCGGCGCCGGCGTCCGGGGACACCGCGGCAGGGGCGGAGGCGCCGATCGACGCGGTCATCGCGCCCGGGGGCGTCGAGCGGGCCTTGAGCGCGACCGTGGCCACGAGGCCGAGGGCCGCCAGGATGCCCACCGCCAGCGCCACGACGCGACCCCGGCGGGGGTCGACGGGGCCCCTGAGGGTCACCGCGGGCATCACCGCCGTCACGACGGCCGACGGGGGGGCCGCGACCGCGGGCGACGGCGCCAGGGCCGCGTCGAGCGCCGCGAGGAAGTCCCCGGCGTTGGCGAATCGGTCATCGGGGCGCAGGGCGAGGGCGCGGTCGATGAGGTCTTCCCAGGGGCCCGCGTCGACGCCGAGGCGGCCGGGCGTCGGGCGCGTCAGGCTCAGGGCCTCGCCGTAGAGCTGCACCAGGTCGGTGGCGGCGTAGGCGGGCCGGTCGGTGAGCACCTCGGTGAGCAGGAGCCCGAGGGCGTGCACGTCCGTCCACGGGCCCGTGCGGGCGCCCGACAGCTGCTCGGGGGCGCCGTAGCGCGGCGAGAAGGTGAGGTTGAAGGAGGTCGACCGGCTCGCCCCGCTGCCCGCCACCTCGTCGGGCTGCATGGCCTTGGCGATGCCGAAATCCAGCAGGCGGAAGCGATGCGAGGATCGCTCGATGAGGATGTTGGCCGGCTTGAGGTCGCGGTGCGCGATGCCCAGCGCGTGCGCGGCCTGCACGGCCTCGAAGACGGGGCGCAGGAGCCGGAGGGCCTCCGCGGGCGACCGCCCCCCGAGGGTCCGCCGGCCTTCGAGGGCGGCCTCCAGGGTCTCGCCGTCGATCCACTCGAGGGCGATGAAGGCCACGTTGGTGCCGAGGGGGAGCTTCGTCATGCCGAACTCGGCGACCTGCACCACGCCGGGGTGGCGGATCTTCCCGATGATCTTCGCCTCGAGGGTGAAGCGGTCGAAGAACTCCCGGATGCCGCTCGCGCCGCTGAGCCCGGCGGGCGCCTTGAGCACCTTGAGCGCCACGTCGCGGTGGGCCTTCTGGTCGTGGGCCTTGTAGACAGCGCCGAAGCCCCCTTCGGCGACGAAGCGTTCGAGCACGTAGCGGCCTTCGAGGGTCACACCCTCCAGGGCGCGCAGGTCTTTCTTCAGGGTCCGGGCTCCGATCGACATCGGGGACCGAGCGTACCACCGCCGGCGTGGTCCGGCGCTTGATTGCACGGGAGCAATCCCGCGATCGACCCGGGCCTCTCGGATACGGAGGCCCGTGGTGAAGCTCGACGCATTCACGGTCGGGTTCAGTTTGGACGGCCAGGATCAGGAGGCCGACGGGCGGCGCGGCGGTGGAGCTCAACGCGGGCGCGGTGAAGCTCAGCGCCCCGACGGTGGACATCCACAGCGGCGGCCTCACGGTGATGTGAGGCCCGCGGGGGGGGGGCGTGCGTCAGCGGCGGGTGACGAGCACCACGACCAGCACGAGGGCGGCGAACAACACCGCCGCGAGGATGGCGACCGGCGGCTGCTTCGGGGCGTCGGCGGCGGGGGCGG
>CAIOSS010000164.1 GCA_903860995.1 uncultured delta proteobacterium
GCCGCCGCCGCCGCCGCCGGACCCCGACCGCGACCACGACGGCATCGCCAACGACGACGACCAGTGCCCCGACCACGCGGGCCCGGCCACCTACGAGTCCGCCACCTACGGGTGCCCGCGCGTCTATGTCACCGCCGACCGCGTCGTGATCACCCAGCAGCCGCGCTTCGACTTCGACCACGCGGTGATCCGACCCGAGAGCGCGCCGCTGCTGACGGAGGTCGCCGCGGTGCTCGAAGCGCACCCCGAGATCGTGCGGCTGGAGATCCAGGGGCACACCGACGATCGGGCGAGCCAGGGCTACAACCAGCGGCTCTCGCAGCTGCGCGCGGACTCCATCCGCACCTGGCTCGTCGGGCGCGGCATCGCCCCGTCGCGGCTGATCGCGCGCGGCTACGGATGGGGCGTCCCCCTCGTCGCCAACCGCACCGCCGAGGGGCGGGCGATGAACCGCCGGGTGGAGTTCCTGGTGCTGGAGCGGAGTCAGCCCGCGGCGCCGTGAGCGTCGCGGGGGAAGGGGTCGGTCAGAGTTCCATCTCGGAGAGGTCGGGCGCGGCCCGCAGCGTGGCCTCGGTCTTCTCCTGCACCTCGCGCGCGCTCACGCCGGGGGCGAGCTCCTTCAGCACCAGCCCGTCGGGCGTGACGTCGATGACGGCCATGTCGGTGATGATCCGGTGCACCACCCGGCGGCCCGTCAGCGGCAGGTTGCACTGCTTGACGATCTTCAGCCCGCCGTCCCTGGCGAAGTGCTCCATCATCACGATCACCCGGCGGGCGCCGTGCACGAGGTCCATCGCGCCGCCCATGCCCTTGACCATCTTGCCGGGGATCATCCAGTTGGCGAGGTCGCCCGTCTCGCTCACCTGCATCGCCCCGAGGATCGCCAGGTCGATGTGCCCCCCGCGGATCATCGAGAAGCTCTGCGCGCTGTCGAAGTAGCTCGCCCCGGGGATGACCGTGATGGTCTCCTTGCCGGCGTTGATGAGGTCGGGGTCGACCGCGTCTGCGCGCGGGTACGGCCCGACGCCCAGCACCCCGTTCTCGCTCTGGAGCACCACCTCGACGCCTGGCGCCACGTAGTTGGGCACCAGCGTCGGCATCCCGATGCCGAGGTTCACGTAGAAGCCGTCGCGCAGCTCGCGGGCGACGCGCCGGGCGATCTGTTCCCTGGTCAACATGGCGCTCATCCCTTCTGCACCGTGCGGCGCTCGATGCGCTTCTGGTAGTCCCGTCCCACGAACACCCGCTGCACGAACACCCCCGGCAGGTGCACCTGGTCGGGGTCGATCTGGCCCGGCTCGACGAGCTCTTCGACCTCCGCGATGGTCACCCTCGCGGCCATCGCGCAGAGCGGGTTGAAGTTGCGCGAGCTCGCGCGAAACAAGAGGTTGCCGTGCCGGTCGCCCTTCCACGCCTTCACGATGCCGAAGTCGCCGGTGATGGCGCGCTCCATCACGTACTCGCGTCCGTCGAACACCCGCACCTCCTTCTTCTCGCTCGCCTTGCGGATGGTTCCGCCCGGCCCGTAGAGCATCGGGAGCCCGCCGTCCGCCACCTGCGTGCCGACGCCCGCCGGGGTGAAGAAGGCCGGGATGCCCGATCCGCCCGCGCGCAGCCGCTCGGCCAGCGTGCCCTGCGGCACCAGCTCGACCTCCAGCTCGCCGCTCAAGAACTGCCGCTCGAACTCCTTGTTCTCGCCGACGTAACTGCTGGTCATCTTGCGCAGCTGCTTGTTGCCGAGCAGCAGCCCGAGGCCCCAGTCGTCGACGCCGCAGTTGTTGCTCACCACCCAGAGGTCGCGCGTCCCCATGCGGCGCAGCGCCCCGATGCTGTTCTCCGGAATACCGCACAGCCCGAAGCCCCCGGCGAGCACCTTCGCGCCCTCCGGGATGTCCGCGCACGCCGTGTCAGCGTCGGCCAAGACCTTGTCCATCGCTCAACCCTTCGTTGGTGCTGGGCCCGCGCCAGTCCGCGGCAGCGGCGCGCATATCGCCACTGCCCCGCGAGCGGTGTCAACGCCCCAGCGCGCGGCCTGGCCCCCTCCGCGGTGCTAGCGTGCGCCCGCGATGTCTACCCTCCTCGCGCACCTCTCGGACCCGCACGTCCTCGACCTGCGAGGCGTCCCCCTCCACCGGATGCTGCTCAACAAGCGCCTCACGGGCTGGCTCAACCTCCGACTGAAGCGCGGACACAAGCACCGCCCCGCGGTGGTCGAGGCCATGATGGCCGACCTGCGCGCCCTCGCGCCCGACCATGTCGCCATCACCGGCGACCTCACCAACCTCGCGCTCGAGCCCGAGTTCGAGGCCGCCCGCGCCATGATCGAGCGCCTCGGCCTCGACCCCGAGCAGGTGAGCGTCATCCCCGGCAACCACGACCTCTACACCGACGGCGCGCGCCGCGCGGGGCGCTTCGCGAGCTTCTTCCATAAGTACATCACCAGCGACCTCGACCTCGCCGTCGACCTCCCCGGCGGTCGCTTCCCCTTCGTGCGCCTGCGCGACGACCTCGCCCTCATCGGGCTCTCGTCGGCCGTGCCGCGGCTGCCGCTCGTCGCGTCAGGGCGCCTCGGCGACGCCCAGCGCGCCGCCCTGCGCGCGGCCCTCGCGCACCCGGAGGTGCGGTCCCGCGTGCCGGTGGTGTTGAGCCACCACCCCGTCGTCGACCCGCGCGGGCGCTTCGCCCCGGCGCTGCGCGGGCTCGAAGACCTCGCGGCGTTTCGCGCGTCGCTCGACCACGGCCGCGACGTGCTGGCGCTGCACGGCCACTGGCACCGCCGCGGACACGAGAAGCTCGCCGGGTCGAACGGCGCGACCATCCACCGGCTGGGCGCCACCAGCGCCTCGCTGGTGCACCACGACCACGAGAAGATGGCCTCGTACAACCTCTACGAGATCGACCGCGCGAGCGGCCTCGTCCGAGCCCACGCCCGCGTCTGGAACGCCCTGCGCGAGCGCTTCGAGGACGCCGAGCTGCCCGACGGCGCCGGGCAGACGGGCTGAGCGCTACTTCGCCCCGACGAGCCCCTCGGCCGCGATGTGGTCGAGGTAGTAGTCGTTGTCGCGCTGGGCCTCGAGGTCGCCGTTGTCCACGAGGTCCTTCAGCACCTTCATCAGGTTGCCGAGGGCGGGCGAGGGCGGCACCCCGAAGCGCGCGGAGATGGCCGTGCCGAGGCCCTTCGGCAGCGGCGGCACCTTCGCGTCCATCTCCTGGATCTCCCGCACCCGGCGGGCGAGCTCGGAGATGGCGTCGAGGCCTCGCTTCTTCTTCTCCGGGCGCTTGGTGGTGATGTCCGCGCGCGACAGGTCGAGCAGGTCGCAGAGCCCGCCGCCCATCTCCTTCGCGAAGCGGCGCACGGCGGAGTCGGTCCACCCCGGCTCGTAGGCGCTCGCCCGCAGGTGGTGGAGGATGAGGAAGCGCACCGAGCGCGACAGCGACTCCTCGCCCGTGAAGAGCGGAATGCGCCGCTGCATCCGGTCGAACATCGACGCGCCCACCTCCGCGTGCCCGAAGAAGTGCACCTCCCCGTTGGCCTCGATGCGCCGGGTCTTCACCTTGCCGATGTCGTGCAGCAGCGCCGCCCAGCGCACCTCCGTGCGCGGCACCGCCTGCAGCACCACCTGCTTGGTGTGCTTCCAGACGTCCTTGTGGCGCCACTCGCCGTCGCCGAAGCCCACCATCGCCTTCACCTCGGGCAGCAGCGCGTCGAGCGCCCCGACCTCCAGCAGCAGGTCGAGCCCGTGGTCGGGGTGGCGGCCCATCAGCACGCGCTCCACCGCGCCCCGCACCCGGGGCAGCTCGACCGCGCGAAACCACGCCGGCTCGCACCGCACGACCCCGTCGGGCCGCGCGCCCTGGTCCGCCGACCACGCCGCCGCGTCGAGCGCCATCACCGCGAGGTCCGTCGCCTCGCGCTCGCTCACGTTCACCGGCGCGGTCGGCTGCGTCTCATCCATCACTCGTCTCCGTCATCTTTCGGCCGTGTCCGCGCCGTCCGGGGCTCAACAGGGGCCCGCGGATCGCGGGGCCGCGCACTCTATGTCACGCCTTCGCCGCGCTGGTAACCTCCGCCGACCATGCGACTCCTCCCCCTCGGCCTCCTCGTCAGCGCCGCCCTCGCCTGCGACGACGCGCCCCCCGCCGCGGTCCCGCCTGTGGATGCGGCC
>CAIOSS010000165.1 GCA_903860995.1 uncultured delta proteobacterium
ATCCGCTCGGTGCTCACCTGCGCCACGCGGCGCGGCATCTGCGCGCAGTGCTACGGGCGCGACCTCGCCCGCGGCTACCACGTGAACATCGGCGAGGCTGTCGGCATCATCGCCGCGCAGTCCATCGGCGAGCCGGGCACCCAGCTCACGATGCGCACCTTCCACATCGGCGGCGCGGCGCAGGGCGGGGCGACCCAGAGCTCGCTGTCCAACCGCTACGAGGGCCGCGTCAAGCTCGAGAAGATGGTGACCGTCGCCCACAAGGACGGCCGCCAGGTGGTGATGAACCGCCACGGCGAGCTGGTCGTCGTGGACGGCACCGGCCGCGAGCGCGAGCGCACGCACCTGCTCTACGGCGCGGAGCTGCTCGTGAAGGAGGGCGACCTCGTCGCGCCGGGCACCCTGCTGGCGCGCTGGGATCCGTTCTCCGTGCCGATCCTCACCGAGGTGGGCGGCGTCATCCGCTTCGCCGACCTCATCGAGGGCCAGACGATGGAGGAGAAGGTCGACGAGGTCACCAGCCTCTCGCGCAAGCTCGTCATCGAGGCCCGCGACGGCTCGCTGCGCCCGCGCATCGAGGTCGTCGACCCCCACACCCGTCACGTGCGCAAGCAGGAGAACGGGATCGAGGGTCGCTACCTCCTGCCCAACGGCTGCAACATCACGGTGCAGGACGGCGAGCAGGTCGACCCGGGTCAGATCATCGGCAAGATGCCGCGCGAGACCACGCGCACGAAGGACATCACCGGCGGCCTGCCCCGCGTGGCGGAGCTGTTCGAGGCGCGCAAGCCCAAGGACGCGGCGGTGATCTCGCCGATCGAGGGCTACGTGAAGTTCGGCCGCGAGACCAAGGGCAAGCGGCAGATCTTCATCGTGCCGAAGGGCCAGGAGTCCTTCCTCAACCAGCCGGTGGAGGAGGAGAAGAAGGGCTCGCGACGCAAGAAGGTCGTCGAGCCCGTGATGCAGCCCGTCGAGGGCGTGGGCAAGGTCGAGGAGTTCCTCGTCCCGAAGAACAAGCTCCTGGTGGTTCGCGAGGGTGACTTCGTGAAGGCCGGCGAGCCGCTGATCGACGGGCCGGTGAATCCCCACGACATCCTGCGCGTGAAGGGCGAGAAGGACCTCGCCGCCTGGCTGGTGAACGAGATCCAGCAGGTCTACCGGTTGCAGGGCGTGGCCATCAACGACAAGCACATCGAGGTGATCGTCCGCCAGATGCTCCGCCGCGTTCGCGTGGTGACCGTCGGCGAGACGGACTTCCTCGTCGACGAGCAGGTCGAGAAGTGGCGCTTCGAGCAGGAGAACCTCAAGGCGGCCCGCAAGGTGCTCGCCAAGGTCGTCGAGGAGGGCAAGGTCAAGAACGCCCAGGTCGCAGACTCGCTGCGCCGCGCGGTCAACGCCCCGCTCGCCAACATGACCGCGGTCCTGAGCGAGCGGCTCGCCGAGGTCGGGATGAAGCACGGCGCCGACACCCCCGTCGGCACCGAGATCCAGAACGTCTTCAAGGTGTTCCACGAGTCGTTCGCGGTCGCGGAGCCGCTGCTCCTCGGCATCACGAAGGCCTCCCTCTCGACGGACTCGTTCATCTCGGCCAGCTCCTTCCAGGAGACGACCAAGGTGCTCACCGAGGCCGCCATCATGGGCAAGGTCGACGACCTCCGCGGGCTCAAGGAGAACGTCATCATGGGTCGGCTCATCCCCGCGGGGACGGGCCTCCCGGCGTACCGCCAACTCGAGACCGTGGTGCAGTCCGAGGACGGCACCATCGTCGAGGGCGAGCGCGAGCGCAGCCGGGAGCGCCGCCCGCGTATCTCGCGCACCGCCAGCGCCGAGTAGTCCGCCGCTCACTCCCTCCCTCCCGATCGCGTCCGTAGCCTCGGAGTCCCTCTCCGGGACTGCGGACGCTTCCCCCCCCCTCCCTCGACGGTCCTGA
>CAIOSS010000166.1 GCA_903860995.1 uncultured delta proteobacterium
CACCCCGCCACTCCGCCGCGTCACCATAGGGCCTCAGGCTACACCCATCGCACCGCGCGTGCCGTCACCGGAGCGCTGGAAAACCAGCGTATCGTGACGGCGCCGCCATGGCGGCGGGGTGGCGGCGGGGGTGGCGAATAGCGCATCCAACGCCCCGTGGCCGTGAGGCGCTGCGCTGCGCCGCGACGGAGCGACCGCCGCGGGCGCCAGCGGTGCGAAGAGCCGAAAGCGCGACCAGGACTCGCGCGGCTCGGCCCTCCCGTGACCCTCGTCCCCGGTCCGACGGTGTCGCACGGCGACTCCGGCGAACCCGTCGGCGCGCGCGCTCATGCGCGTCGCCGTGGGTGGCGTCCGGCACATCGGGCTGGGGTTTGGCCGCTGGCGCGCTCGCTGGCCGCTGATGACCGCCTCCGGGGAGGCGCGCGAGGTGGCTTGACCTGACGCGCAACCTGACGCTCCACTCGGGGACCGGGTCTCACTCTCTTCGGGCTGGGAGAATCGCCACCATGCTTCGTGTCCCCTCTCCGGCCGAGCGCTCGCACGCCTCGCGCTTCGCCTTCGCAGTGTGCGTCGCGGTCGCGGCAGCGTGCAGCCCCGTGGTCGACGTCGTCACGATTCCCGGCGTCGACGCCGCCCGCACCGACGCGCGCCTCGACGCGCGCGCGGACGCCGCGGTCGACGCCACCGTCGTGGGCCCCGACCGCCTCACGTTCGACGTGCGGCCGCTCGATCGCCCCGTGGCCGACACGGCGCCCGTCGACACGGCGCCCGTCGACACGGCGCCCGTCGACACGGGCCCGCCCCGCTGCGGCGGCGGCATCGACACCGACGGCGACGGGCTTTCGAACTCCGAGGAGTGCGTGCTCGGCACCGACCCCTTCGACGCCGACAGCGACGACGACGGCGTGCTCGACGGTCAGGAGGTGCGCTATCCCCGCGGGTGCCTCTCGCCCACCGCCATGTCGCAGCGCAGGCCGCCGCCCGTTTGCATGACGGACACCGACTGTCGCACGGGCGAGCGCTGCATCGGGCTCGACCCGCGCGCGCGCGACAGCGACGGCGACGGCGTTGACGATGGCCTCGAAGACCGCGACCTCGACGGCGTCATCGACACGGCGCACGGCGAGACCGACCCGCGCCTCGCCGACAGCGACGGCGACGGCCGCGGCGACGGCATGGGGGGCCTCGAGATCTGTCGCCCCACGGGCCTCGCCACGGTGACGCAGCTCGGGCTCCCGGGCGTCGAGGTGCAGGTGGGCTTCGATCCGCGCTGGACGGAGGCGCGCCGCGCCACGGGCACCATGATGCGCTCGGGCGTGATGCTCGACGACCCTGCGACCAGCATCGCCGGGGCGACCTTCAACATGCCCACCATCGGCGACATTCGCGCCGAGGCGACGCGCGTCGAGACCCTCGTGTCGACGGGCCTCGGGGCGGGCGCGTCGCCCGTGATCGTGGGCCGAGCCTTCACGACGCACGAGATGAACGAGGCCGTGACCTCGACGTACCGAGTGGCGCGCGCCACCACCGCGAGCGCACTGCGCGACGCGATCGCGGTGCCCCTGCTCGGCGTCGCCGTCGCCCCCGGGCCCGCCGCCGTGGGCACGTCGTCGGAGTTTCTCATCGACGTGACCACCGTGCGCCGCACGATGGATCCGCTCGGGCGCAACACCACCGACGTGATGGTGACCGTGGCACCGCGCGCCGAGTACGAAGACCCGATGCGAGAC
Source organism: uncultured delta proteobacterium (assembly GCA_903860995.1). Classification (GTDB taxonomy): domain Bacteria; phylum Myxococcota_A; class Polyangia; order Polyangiales; genus SCUS01. The sequence continues at coordinate 1,731 of CAIOSS010000166.1, forward strand.
ACCGCCATTCGCTCGGGCGACCTCGTGAACGCGACGAGCATGGCGCCCATCGACCGCGGCCTCGGCGCCAACTGTCAGGTGTTTCGCGTGACGCGCACCGCCACGGCCGACTTTCTCTGGACCGTCGACACCTCGGGCTCGATGGGCCCCTACCAGGTTCGCCTCGGTAACACGGCCGTGCAGTTCTTCAACCGCTTGCGCGCCGCGGGCGTCGACTTTCGCGTGGGCGTGTTCAACGCGGGCAGCGCCCAGCCCAACCTCGACACGCCGGGCTTTCGCTGGATCAACGGCACCGACGCGGGCGGCGCCACGCGCCTGTGCGAAGAGGTCACTTCGTCGAGCCTCGGGCGCTGCCCCACGTCGGCGTCGGAGACCCTCAGCCCCTACGCGATGCCCGGCGACAGCGAGACGCCTACGGGCGCCGCCGTGGTGCTCCACGACATGCTCGCGCGCCGCGGCGCGATGGGCGAGACGAACCCCAACCGCCGATTCCGCGAGGGCGCGCAGATCGTGACATTCCATGTCACCGACGAGCCGGGCACCAACGACTTCTCGCGCTACTTCGCCACGCGCTCCGACCCGATGGCGGGCACGCCCTGGGGGGCCGCGTATCCCACGGCGCTGCCGAACATCGTGGCGTACTTTCGCCGCAACTCGATTCTCACCTTCGGCCTCGTGTCGAACACGGGCGGCGCGGGCGCGCTCGCCGCGGGGGCCGCGCCCGTCGCGTGCAGCATGAACCGCCCCGCCGACCTCCCGCGCTGCGTGATCGAGGGCAACCGCGGGGCGTACATTCCCATCGCGACGGCGACCGACTCGGAGGTCTCGTCCGCGATGATGCGAATCGTCGAGGCCGTGGCCGGTGCGGCCTCGCCCTTCGTGCTCGAGCGCACGCCCATCACCAGCACCATCA
>CAIOSS010000167.1 GCA_903860995.1 uncultured delta proteobacterium
CCGACGCCGCCGCGGTGCTGGTGGCCCTCCACGCCGTGTGCTCGCGGGTGATCGCCGCGCAGGTGGAGGCGACCTACCGGGCCGCGGTGGAGCAGGGCCGCGCGCTGCGCCCCGATGGTCCATGATGGGCGGGTGACCCCCGACGCGCTCCCGATCCACGCCGCCCGCGCGGCCTTCGACGCCGCCCTCGCCCGCGGCCCCGTGGTGGTCTCCTCGCCTACCGGGTCGGGCAAGTCCACCGAGGTGCCGCGCTGGGCCACCGCGCGCGGACGGGTGCTGGTCGTCGAGCCCCGCCGCGTCGCCTGCCGCAGCCTCGCCGCCCGCGTCGCGGAGCTCGAAGGCACACCCCTCGGGGCCACCGTCGGCTACGCCGTCCGCGACGAGTCCGTCTCCTCCGACGCGACCCGCATCCTCTTCGCCACCCCCGGCGTCGTGCTCCACGCGCGCGACCTCACGGCCCGCTTCGAGACCCTGGTGCTCGACGAGTTCCACGAGCGCAGCCTCGACCTCGACCTCCTGCTCGCCCTCTTCCTGGGGCGCCCCTCGCCGCGCCTCGTGGTGATGTCCGCCACCCTCGACGGCGACCGCGTCGCGCGCCACCTCGGCGCCGTCCACGTCTCCGCGGGGGGCAGCGCCTACCCCGTGGACGTCCGCCACCCCGACCCCGGCGCCACCCTCCCCCACGGCGACGAGCTCGCCGCCCGCGTCGCGCGCGCCGTCGAGGCCGCCGCCCACGACCCCGGCGACGTGCTGGTGTTCCTCCCGGGCAAGGGCGAGATCGACGCGTGCGCGCGGGCCATCCGCGGCGGCGCCTGGGAGGTCATCCCGCTGCACGGCGGGCTCTCCCTCGACGAGCAGCGGCGCGGCTTCGAGCGCAGCGTGCGGCGCAAGGTCATCCTCGCCACCAACGTCGCCGAGACCTCCATCACCCTGCCCGGCGTCGGGGTGGTGATCGACACCGGCCTCGTGCGGCGCACCCGCTACCACGCCGGCCGCGGCTTCCTCGCGCTCGGGGCCATCGCCCAGGACAGCGCCGCGCAGCGCGCCGGGCGGGCGGGGCGCACGGGCCCCGGGGTCTGCTACCGCCTCTGGGGAAAGGTCGCGATGCTGGAGCGCGCGACGCCGCCGGAGATCCACCGGGAGTCGCTGGTGCCGCTGGTGCTGGGCGCGGCGGCGTGGGGGCGCCGCGTCGACGAGCTCGCCCTCTTCGACCCGCCGAAGACACCCGCCCTCGACGCGGCGCGCGACGAGCTCACCCTCCTCGGCGCCCTCGACCCGGCGGGCGCCCTCACCCCGCGCGGCCACGAGCTCTACGGCCTGCCGCTCGACCCTCCCCTCGCCCGGCTGCTCATCGAGGCCCGCGGCGGCGGGTGCCTCGACGACGTGATCGACCTCGTGTCGGCGCTCGCCGTGGGGCGCCCGCTCTTGCTGCCCGGCGACGACGATCATGAGCTGCGCCGCGGCGACTGCGACGCGACGGCGCTCATCCGCGCGGTGCGCGAGGGCGGCGAGGGTGTGGCCTTCTTCCCGCTGGGCGAGGCGCGGCGCATCCGGGCGCGGCTGCGGCGGGCGCACGAGCTCGGCCCGGCGATGAGCGGTGGGCCCGTCGACCGCGACGCCCTGGTGCGCACGGCCATCGCGGCCGATCCCCGCTCGGTGCACGTCGCGCGGGTGCGGGGGCGCAGCGTGGCCTTCAGCAACGGCGGCACGGAGCTCGAGCTCGCCCGCGAGAGCGCCGCGCAGCGGGTGAAGGACCTCGACGCCATCGTGGTGTTCGAGTCACGCGCCCTCGGGGTGGGCCAGGACGCCCGGGTGCTGGTCACCTGCGCGAGCCCGGTGTCGCTCGCGGAGCTCGCGCGCGCGGGGCTCGGCCGCGACCGCCTGGAGCGCGTGCAGCTCGAGCACGGCCGCGTCGTGGCCCACGTCGAGCGGGTGTACGCGAAGCGGGTGATCGGCACGCGGGAGGAGACGCCCACCGGGGAGATGGCGCGGGAGGCCATCGCGACGCTCTTCCTGCGGGGGAGTTTGTTCAAGGCGGCGTTGCCGGTGACGCGCGAGCGGCTGTCGCTGGCGCGCCTCGCGGCGAAGCTGGGCCACGCCGCGGAGCTGCCGCCGTCGCTGCGCGGCGGACCGACGATCGAGGCGTGGGTGGCGGCGCGGCTGGTCGAGCTCGGCGTGGAGGGCGGCGACGACCTCGCGATGCTGTCGGCGGAGGACCTCGTCGCGCCCGATGTGCCGGGGTGGGTGCGCGACGAGGTGGAGCGGGAGCACCCGCGCACCGTGAGCGTGGGCGACGCGACCTACGAAGCGGACTACGACCTCGACCGGCGACGGGTGACGCTGCGCCTCGTGCGGGGGCAGCGGCGCGACCCGCCGCCGTTGCAGTACCTCCCGCGCTTCACGGGCCTGGGCATCGTGGTGGAGGGGCCGCGCGGGGCGACGGTGCTGCGGGGGTGAGGACGCCGACGGGACGCGCTGAACCGCGTCCTGCTCGGTGTAATTCAGCAACTCCCGCTCGACGACGCCGTCCGGGTAGGCACCCGAGCGGCATTCGGAGGTCGCCGACGGCGCCCGGGCAGGCACCCGAACGGCATTCGGAGGTCGCCGACGGCGCCCGGGCAGGCACCCGAACGGCAGCTCCCTGTCGGCAACGCGTCGCACCCAGCCACCCTCTCGACGACGCCGCGCCGGGCACCGCGCCCGCTCGCGACCTCGGGCTCGCGGACGTACCGTCCCGGGCATGTCAGGCGACGCCGCGCTACCCTCGCACGCAGCCCGGGTGCCCGCTGAACACCAGCGCGTCGAGCGCCCGCTCCGGCGCAACCCCCCGCAGCGGCGCGGCGTCCAGGTCCACCACCGTGTCGGCGTCCCAGGCCGTCTCGCGGCCGTGCACCGCCGCGTCCCAGCCGCAGGCCAGCGCGCCGTGGGCGCTGCCCTCCACCAGCAGCTGCTCGGCCAGCGTGCGCCCCTCCTCGCCCGCGAAGGTCACCCGCCGCCGCAGCCGCAGCCGCTCGTGCATCTCGAGGGCGCGCATCTCCTCCACCGGGTCGGTGACCACGTGCGAGTCGATGCCCACGCACAGCCGCACGCCCGCCGCGCGCAGCGCCGCGATGTCCGCGAGGCCGTCGCCGAGGTCGCGCTCCGTCGTCGGGCACAGGCACGCGAAGGCCCGCGCCTCGCCCAGCAGCCGCGCTTCGTGGGGCTCCAGGTTGGTCGCGTGCACCGCGACGAAGCGCTCGCCCAGCACCCCCGCGTCGGCGAGCAGCTCGACGGGCCGGCGGCCGTGCTCGGCCAGGCACGACTCCACCTCGCCGAGCACCTCCGCCACGTGCATGTGGTAGGGCAGCGAATACCTCGTCGCGTAATCGTGCAGCGGCCCCAGCCACGCCCTCGGCACCGCGCGCACCGAGTGCGGGGCCACGCCGATCTTCACCCGGGCGTCGCCCGCCCAGCGGGTGCGCAGGGCGTCGAGGTCGCGCAGCACGTCGTCCACGTCGCCGTCGCTGAAGCGCTGCTGTGCACCTTCGGGCGGTCGGCCGGCGCCGGCCCGCGCGTAGGCCACGCGCAGCAGGGTGACCCGCAGGCCCTCGGCGAGCGCGGCGTCGACCACCACGTCGGCGAGCAGGGTGCGCTGTGCGTAGGGCTCGCCGCCCGCCTGGTGGTGCACATAGTGGAACTCCCCCACGCACCGCACCCCCGAGCGGTAGAGCGCGCGGAAGGCGTCGCGCGACACGGCCGCGAGCGACTCCGGCGTGAGCGCGTCGGCGGCGGCGAACATCGCGTCGCGCCACGACCAGAAGGTGCCCGACGCGTCGGGGGCGCGCTGGGTGTGCCCGCGGAGGCCGTACTGGAAGGCGTGGGAGTGGGCACTCACCCAGCCGGGGAGCACGAGGGAGGTTCCGTCGATGGCAGTGAGCGGTCGCACGAAGGGGACGCTAGTCCGATCGGGCAGAGGGCGTGAAGGGCGGAGGGGGGCGCATCCGCGAGGCAC
>CAIOSS010000168.1 GCA_903860995.1 uncultured delta proteobacterium
CATCGATCAGGTAGAGCTCTCGCGGGAGCCTCGCGCCAGCGCACCTACACTTTTGGCCAATGCGTAGCCATTCATGGAGAGGGGCGCGCGGCAGCGGGGGTGAGGTCGACGCCATGACCCAGTCCGGCTGGAGATTCCTCGTCAAGACCGCGGTCGACCGGGCCGCCGGGCTCGTGGGCCTCGTGGTCGCCGCGCCGGTGCTCGTCGGCGCCGCGGTCGCGGTGAAGGCCACCATGGGCTCGCCGGTGCTCTTCCGGCAGAGGCGCCCGGGGCGGGGCGAGCGCGTCTTCGACATCGTGAAGTTTCGCACCATGCGCGAGGCCACCGACGAGCGCGGCAACCCCCTCTCCGACGCCGAGCGGCTCACCCCCGTCGGGCGGTGGCTGCGGGCCACCAGCGTCGACGAGCTCCCGCAGCTGTGGAACGTCGTCCGCGGCGAGCTCTCCCTCGTCGGCCCGAGGCCCCTGCTGGTGCGTTACCTCCCACGGTATTCCCCCGAGCAGCGACGGCGGCACGAGGTGATGCCGGGCATCACCGGGTGGGCGCAGATTCACGGGCGCAACGCCATCTCCTGGGAGGAGAAGTTCGCGCTCGACGTCTGGTACGTCGATCACTGGTCGCTCGCCCTCGACGCCCGCATCCTGATCGAGACCGTCGGGCGGGTGCTCAAGCGCGACGGGGTGTCCAGCGACGGCCACGCCACGATGCCCGAGTTCGAGGGAACGCCCGCCGGGACTTGAACGCGGGCCCGGATTGGGACATCCAACCGGCGCCGCCCCCCGTGTCGGAGGCGACGGTTGGAGTACAGCGTGAGCAAGCGCGTCTATCTGTCGGTTCCGCACATGGGCGAGAGCGAGCTGCGCTACGTCACCGAGGCCTTCACCTCCAACTGGCTCTCCACCGTGGGGCCCAACCTCGACGCCTTCGAGAAGAGCTTCACCGAGCGGGTGGGCCTCCCCTGCGTGGCCCTCGCCAGCGGCACCGCGGGGATGCACCTCGGGCTGCGGCTCCTGGGCGTAGGGCCCGGCGACGAGGTCATCTGCCCCTCGCTCACCTTCATCGCCACCATCAACCCGGCGATCTACCTCGGCGCCCGCCCGGTGTTCATCGACTCCGACCGCGCCAGCTGGAACCTCGACCCCAACGTGCTCGAAGACCTGCTTCGCAAGCGCGCCGCGGCGGGCAGGGTGCCGAAGGCCCTGGTGGTGGTGCACCTCTACGGCCAGAGCGCGGACATGGACCCGATCATGGCCGTGTGCGATCGCTACGGGGTCGCGGTGCTCGAAGACGCCGCCGAGGCCGTGGGCACCACGTACAAGGGCCGCCCCGCCGGCACCATCGCCCCCATCGGGGTGTACTCCTTCAACGGCAACAAGATCATCACCACCACCCGCGGCGGGATGATGGTCGCGCACGACCCGGAGCGGGTGCAGCGCGCGCGCTTCTGGTCGCAGCAGGCGCGCGACCCTGGGGTGGCCTATGAGCACACCCAGGTCGGGTACAACTACCGGATGTCCAACGTGCTCGCGGGCATCGGGCGGGGGCAGCTGGAGGTGCTCGACCAGCGCGTGGCCCGCCGCCGCGAGGTGGCCTTCGCCTACCGCGACGCCTTCGCCGACCTCGGGGGCCTCACCCTCATGCCGCAGTGCGAGTACGGCCTGCACACCCACTGGCTCAGCGCCTTCCAGGTCGACGCCGCCGCCCTCGGGGTCGACCGCGACGGGCTCATCCGCGCCCTCGAGGCCGAGAACATCGAGAGCCGCCCGGTGTGGAAGCCCATGCACCTGCAGCCCCTCTTCGAGGGGGTGGAGTGCGTCGGGGGCGACGTGGCCGCCGATCTGTTTTTCCACGGAATCTGCCTACCGAGCTCGAGCAACCTGTCCGATGAAGACCAGCGGCGGGTGATCGCGACGGTGCGACGCGCCGCCCGGCGCGAACGGTGACCCCGATGAAGCCCGAAGCACCCCTCCCCGACCTCAAGGTGCCCCGCATCGTGATGAACTACCGCCGCCCGGTGGTCGTCGTCGCCCACCTCGCGCTCTGGACCCTGTCGTTCTACGGGGCCTTCTTCCTTCGCTTCGACGGGCACATCCCCGGGTACTACCTCCGGCTCACCCCCTACTGGGTCGTCCCCCTGCTGCTGCTGCGGGCCATCGTGCATGCCAACCTCGGGCTCTTCCACGGGCTCTGGCGCTACACGGGCATGCGCGACCTGCTCACGCTCATCCAGGGCGCGGCCATCTCCAGCGCGCTCTTCGTCCTCTACGCCATCTTCATCGGCCCGCAGGGCTTCCCCCGGTCGGTCTTCGTCATCGACTGGCTGCTCGCCCTCATGGCCGTCGGCGGCATGCGCCTCGCCATTCGCGCGACGCGCGAGACCCTGCGCACCAGCGCCCTCGACCCCGAGGAGACCCGCAAGAAGATCCTGGTGGTGGGCGCCGGCGACGCGGGCGAGATGCTCGTGCGGGAGATCCACAAGACGCACGCGGCGAAGTTCGAGGTGGTGGGCTTCGTCGACGACAGCGCCGCCAAGCTGCGCGAGCGCATCCACGGCGTGACCGTGCTCGGCCCGATCAGCAGCGTGGCCGACCTCGTGCGCGCCCACGGCGTCGACGAGGTCGTGGTGGCCATCCCCTCGGCCAAGGGGAAGGACATGCGGCAGATCCTCGACCTCTGCCAGGCGAGCGGCGCCAGCATCCGCACCATCCCCGGGATGGGCTCGCTCATCGACGGCAGGGTGACCATCAACCAGATCCGCCCGGTGAAGATCGAAGACCTGCTCGGGCGCGAGCCGGTGACCCTCGACACCGAGGAGATCTCCCGGTGCATCAACGGCGCGGTGGTGATGATCACCGGCGCGGGCGGCTCCATCGGCTCCGAGCTCTGCCGGCAGGTGTGCCACTTCGGCCCCGCCCGCCTGGTGCTCGTCGAGCAGGCCGAGACCAGCTTGTTCCACATCCACCGCGAGCTGCGGGAGACCTTCCCCGACGTGGTGGTGGTGCCCCGCATCGGGGACATCTGCGACACCCGGCGGATGTCGGCGATCTTCGCGAAGTACAAGCCCGCGGTGGTCTTCCACGCCGCGGCGCACAAGCACGTCCCGATGATGGAGTGGAACGCCGGCGAGTCGATCAAGAACAACGTCTTCGGCACGCGCAAGCTGGCCGACCTCGCGGTGGCCCACAACGTCCAGCAGTTCGTGATGATCTCCACGGACAAGGCCGTGAACCCCACGTCCATCATGGGGGTGTCCAAGCGCGTCGCGGAGATCTACTGCCAGGCGCTCTCGCAGCGCTCCCACACGCGCTTCATCACGGTGCGCTTCGGCAACGTGCTCGGCAGCGCCGGCTCGGTGGTGCCCATCTTCCAGGAGCAGATCCTGAAGGGCGGCCCGGTGTCGGTGACGCACCCGGAGATGAAGCGGTACTTCATGACCATCCCCGAGGCCTCGCAGCTGGTGATGCAGGCCGGGGCGATGGGCCGCGGGGGGGAGATCTTCGTGCTCGACATGGGCGAGCCGGTGAAGATCGTCGACCTCGCGCGCGACCTCATCCGCCTGTCGGGCCTGAAGCCCGGCGAGGACGTGGAGATCCAGTTCACGGGCATCCGCCCGGGCGAGAAGCTCTTCGAGGAGCTCGCCACGGACGAGGAGCACGCCGACAAGACCAAGCACCCGAAGATCTTCGTCGGCCGCTTCCGCCCCTGCGACTGGGACGAGCTCCAGGTGAAGATGGACGAGCTCAAGGCCTGCACCGACGGCGCCGACGACGCGACGGTGCGTCAGCGCTTCACGGCGCTGGTGCCGGAGTACAAGCCGACGCTCGTGCCCGGCCAGGGAACGATCCCCCCGAGCGCGGGCATCAAGGCGATGAGCGCCGAGAAGGCCGCGGAGATCGAGGCCAGCGGCGGCAAGGTGCTGGAGTTCAAGCGCTGAAGAGGTGTTGATCCATGTCTCCCGTCACCGGATGAAGATGCTGCTGCCGCGCACGCGCAGCGGCACCTCGATGGCGCCGCCGGTCACCGTCACGCTGCTGCCGCCGAGGGCGTCGCGCAGCACGGTGCCGTCGGCCACGCCGAGCTCCGCCGGGAGGCGCACCGAGACCGCCCGCGCCGTGGTGCCGCGGTTGAGCGCCACGATGGCTACGTCAGCGCCCGTCCCGCGCGCGTACACGTAGCCGTCGCCGTCGGTGTGCAGCGAACGCCGGGCGCCGCGCTGCAGTCCCCGGTGCGTCCCGCGCAGGCGGCCCACCGCGCGCACGTGGGCGAGCAGGCGCTGCTCGCGGGCGTTGAGGTCGGCGCCGAAGCGCATCGGGCGGCGGTTGTCGGGGTCGGCCGCGCCGGGCATGCCCACTTCATCGCCGTAGTAGACGAGCGGAACACCGCGCTGGGTGAGCGTGAAGGTGAACGCGATCGCCATGCGCTCGTAGGGCTCGTCGCTCGGGGGCGGTGGGGGCGGGTTGTTGTACCCGAGCTCGCGGGTGTCGCCGACGAGCTGACCGGCGGCCTCGGAGATGAAGCGCTCGATGTCGTGGTTGCCCAGGAAGGGCGACATCGGGAAGTCGCCGTAGGCCCGCTCGCTGCGCTGCACGGCGGCCTCGAGGTCGCCCATGCTGCCGTTGTTGCGCGCGAGGGACGAGCGGATGGCCCAGTAGAGCGGGAAGTCGAACTGGGCGTGCAGGGCGTTGTCGCCGATGTAGCGGCGCACGAGGTCGTAGCCGTCGCCGCCGGTGAAGGTCTCGCCGACGGTGTACGGGCGGGCGTTGCCGGTGTCCCAGGCGTTGAGCCGCGCCCGCAGGTTGCTCGTGGCGAGGAAGTTCATGTGCTTGACCGCGTCGACGCGGAAGCCGTCGGCGTTGGTCTCGTTGAGCCACCACATGCCGTCGTCGAGCATCTGGTCGGCCACGGCCATGTTGGTCCAGTTGACGTCGGGGAGGTAGTTGGTGAACCAGCAGTCGAGCGGGCGGTCGTCCCAGCTGCACATCGGCCCGCCGCACACGCAGCTCCCGTCCCCGTTGAACCAGCCGTCCCGCTGGTGCATCTGGAAGTACGGGTGCTCTCGGTGGAGCTGGTTGTTCACCATGTCGTAGAGCACCCGGATGCCGTGACGGTGGGCCTCCTCGTTGAGCGCGCGCAGGTCGTCGAGCGAGCCCCAGTGGGAGTCCGTGTCGCGGGGCTGGTTGGGCCAGTACCCGTGGTACCCGCCGTAGCCGCGCCCGTCGCCGCCGCGGCCGACGTTGTGGGTGTTGGCGTTGACCGGTGAGAGCCAGAGCGAGCGCACCCCGAGCTGGTCGAAGTAGCCCTCGCGCAGCGCGGCGATGACGCCCGCGAAGTCCCCGCCGTTGTAGTCGGCGATGGGGGCGATGCCGCCCACGCGGCCGTCGTTGAGGGGGTTGCCGTTGCGGAAGCGGTCGGTGAAGACGAAGTACATCGGCCCGTCGGTCCACTCGAAGGGCGTCTCCTCGATCCACATCGGGACGAAGAGCTCGGCGGCGCGGCGGCCGCCGGCCGTGCTGGCGTTGAAGCGCAGGCTGTAGCGCGTGCGGGCGAGGCCGCGGGCGCGCACCCGGATGAGCCCGCTGGCCCGGTCGAAGGTCACCGCGTCGGGGGGGAGCACACCCGGGGACATGGTCACCCGCACGCTGGCCGGGTCGACCCCGCGGCCTTCGGCGCCGTCGGTGTAGCGCACGTCGAGCTCCAGGGTGCCGTCCCCGGAGGCGCCGTTACGCACCGGGGTAAGCAGCGGGAGGTTGCAGTCGGGCACGATCACCCGGGAGTTCTCCACGCCGCCGACGTACTTCCGGACGATGTTCGCCGGGTCGGTGATGTACTGGTCGCCGTCGACCACGAACTTGTACCCGTAGTCCCCCGCCGGGAGGTCGAGCTCGACGCGGAACACCCCGGTGGCCCCCATCGGGGTGAGCGGGTTGGCGCTGGTGGAGAAGCTGTTCCACTCGCCCGCGACGGAGACCGAGCGCGCCGGGCGGCCCAGGTTGAGCGAGAAGCTCGTGCGGCAGCTGCGCACCAGCGCGCCACCGTCGAGGACCATCACGGGCACGTCCGGCGGCGGGGTGTCGGTCACCACGAGGCCCTGGTCGCCGGGCGCAGGCGCGTCGGCGGGGCGCGGCGCGTCGAGGCCGCCGAGGTCGAAGGTGCCCGGGACGTCGGGGGTGACCGCGGCGTCGAGGGAGCCCGCGGCGTCGGCGGGGTCGACCGCGGCGTCGTCACAGCCGGCGAGCGCGAGGCCCAGGAGAGCGATCGATCGGTACAGGCAGGCCATGGTTGACGGACTGAAACAGCCCGGGCGCGGCCCGGTCAAGCTCGGGCGGCAGTGGGGCCGTGAGCGCGTCAGCCCGCGCTGGACAAGCGTCGGGCTTTGGACGAGTTATCCCGCCACTGCAATGGAGTGGATCACGGACCCGAAGGCCTGGATCGGCCTGTTGACCCTGACGATCCTCGAGATCGTTCTCGGCATCGACAACATCGTCTTCATCTCCATCGTGGCGGGCAAGCTGCCGCCCGCGCAGCAGCGGCCCGCGTGGCGATGGGGGCTCGTGCTCGCGCTCATCCCGCGCATGGTGCTGCTGCTCTTCCTGGGCGTGCTGCTGCGCATGACCCACCCCCTGTTCACGGTCTTCGGCGAGGCCACCGAGCACAACCCCTGGGCCATCTCGGGCAAGGACCTCATCCTCATCGTCGGCGGGCTCTTCCTGGTGTTCAAGGCCACCCGGGAGATCCACGGCAAGCTGGAGGGCGAGTCCGAGGAGGTGAAGGCCCAGGGCAAGGACCAGTTCGGCGCCGTCCTCCTGCAGATCATGCTGCTCAACCTGGTGTTCAGCATCGACTCGGTGGTGACCGCCATCGGCATGGTCGACAAGATCGCCATCATGGCCGGCGCGGTGATCATCTCGACCTTCGTGATGATCGCGGTGGCGCAGCCCGTCGGGGACTTCGTCGAGCGTCACCCGACGGTGAAGATGCTGGCGCTCTCCTTCCTGGTGCTCATCGGCGCCAACCTCCTGGCCGAGGGCTTCGGGCAGCACATCCCCAAGGGCTACACCTACTTCGCCATGGCCTTCTCGGTCGGCGTCGAGATGATCAACCTCCGCCTGCGCAAGCCCAGCACCACCGTGCCGGTGAAGCTCCGCGAGGCCCACATCCAGGTGGCCTCGGTGCCCCCCGAGGCATCGACCGCCGCCGCAGGGCCCTCCGTCCACGACGATGCTCCTCGCCATTGATGTCGGCAACACCAACACCGTCCTCGGCGTGTACGAGGGCTCCCGGCTGCTCCACCATTTCCGGGTGGAGTCGGCCCGCGGGCGCACCTCCGACGAGTTCACCGTCACCCTCCGCGCGCTGCTGGAGCACCGAGGCATCGACCCGTCGGCCATCTCCGCGAGCGCCCTCGCCTGCGTGGTGCCCTCCCTGGCGGAGACCTTCTGTCGCGTCGTGCGCACGGCCTTCAACCACGAGCCCATGGTGGTCGGCCCCGGCATCAAGACCGGCATGCCCATTCTCTACGAGCAGCCGCGCGAGGTGGGCGCCGACCGCATCGTCAACGCCGTCGCGGCCTACGAGCGCGAGCGCTGCGGGCTCATCGTGGTGGACTTCGGCACCGCCACCACCTTCGACGTGGTGAGCCCGAAGGGGGAGTACCTCGGCGGGGTCATCGCGCCGGGCGTGCAGATCGCCGCGGACGCCCTGTTCACCCGCGCGGCGAAGCTCCCGAGGGTGGAGCTCACGATGCCCTCCAAGGTGCTCGGGCGAAACACCCAGCACGCCATGCAGGCGGGCATCCTCTTCGGGTACGTGGGCCTGGTCGACGGGCTGGTCGAGCGCATCCGCGGGGAGATGGCCTTCCCCTGCAAGGTGATCGCGACCGGCGGGCTCGCGCGCACCATCGCGCCCGAGTCGAAGTCCATCGAAGAGGTCGACGACTTCCTCACCCTCGACGGCCTCCGCATCCTGTGGGAACGCAACGCTCCATAGCCCGCCTCGCCCTGCTCGCCGCCGTGCTGGTGGCGGCGATGGGCCTCTCCCTCACCGTGGGCGCGGCGCACCCCTCGTTCGCCCGCGCGTGGAGCGACCCGGCCGGCTATGACCGTGCCCTCCTGGGCGCGCGCCTCTGCCGGGTGCTGCTCGGGGCCATCGCGGGGGGCGCCCTGGCCGCCGTGGGCGCCGGGTTCCAGGGGCTCTTCCGCAACCCCCTGGGGGACCCCTACGCGCTGGGCGTGTCGGGCGGCGCGGCCCTGGGCGCCACGGTCGCCGTGCTGGCGGGCTTCGGGCTGGCGCTGGTGCCCGCGGCGGCCTTCGTGGGGGCCGTCGGGTCGACCGCGGTGGTGCTGCTCACCGCGCGGGCGAGCGGACGGCTGGGCGCCGAGGGGCTGCTGCTCGCGGGGATGGTGTCCAACGCGGTGACCAACGCGGGCCTCGCGCTGCTGCGCTCGTCGGTGCAGAACGCGCGCACCCAGGAGACGCTCACCATCCTGCTGGGCACCATCGCCGAGGAGCCCGCCTCGCGGGTGGCGCGCGTGGGCGTGACCGCGGGCATCGGGGTGCTGGTGCTCTGGGGGCACGCCAAGGCGCTCAACCTCCTGGCGCTGGGCGACGACGGCGCGACCGCACTGGGGCTCTCGGTGCGCCGGGCCGAGCGGGCGGTGTTTCTCGCGAGCTCGCTGGCCGTGGCCTCGGTGGTGAGCGTGTGCGGGCTCATCCCCTTCGTGGGGCTGATCGTGCCCAACTACGCGCGCTCGTGGGTGGGGGGCGACCACCGGGTGCTGATCCCGGCGTGCGCGCTGGGTGGCGCGACGCTGCTGGTGCTGGCCGACGCCGTGGCGAGGGGGCTGTTCACGGTGATGCACACCGAGCCGCCGGTGGGGGCGATCACCGCGCTGGTGGGGGGGCCGTTCTTCCTGCTGCTGCTCAAGCGCGCGCGGGTGGAGGGGTAAAGGAAGGTCGACGTCCCGCACCGGGAGCTTCTGCCAACGCTCGCGGGAGCGGGCACTACGGGGAATGGTTTCTGCAACCCCGAGTGAATCCGTGCCGACGACGGTGCCCCGTTGGTCCTCCTATCGGCCCCCCGGCGACCTGCGAGGAGAGTCTTGCGCTTCCCGCCCCGCGAAGACACGATCCTTGCGCGATGCTGATCGCCAACGTCATCGCCATGCGCTCCACCCAGGTGGGCGACTACATCTATCGCGTTTCGCAGCCGTCGCTGGCCATGGGACGCGTGCCCGGAATCAAGGTGGTCACGGTCGGCGTTCTCTCTCCTCACCTGGGAGACGTCCTGCGAACGGCGGACGTCGCGATTCTCCACCTCCTCAGCGAGGCAGACGTGCTTCCGCTCATGGAGGCGAGAAGGCAGCGCGGACAGGTCACGGTCTACGAGATCTCCGATCATTTCATGGCGGCCCACCAGGGCGTGGGCATCCGTGGGTGGTTCTCCGATCCGGTCAACCGCGCCAACGCGCTCGCGCTCATCCACGGGGCCGATGCCGTGCAGGTGACGGGCAGGGGGCTGGCCGACGCGTTCGGTGAGCACAATCGCCAGACCGTCGTCTTCGAGAACCAGATCGAGAGCATGGGCCAACCGCCGCGTGAGCCCGGTGGGACCGTGCGGATCGGGTGGGCCGGGTCCGACGGGCACACCCAGGACCTCATCCAGATCCGCGGGGTCATCGCCGACGC
>CAIOSS010000169.1 GCA_903860995.1 uncultured delta proteobacterium
CGCCCCGGCCGATCGCCGCCCGCCCGGGTCCGCGCCCCGCCGATCCCTTCGCCAACGTGTACAGCGACCCCACGCAGCGGCGGCCCGTCGCCCGCCCGCGGGTGCAGGCGCCGCCGTCGGCCCACAGCGGCGCGATCATCACCGAGTTCTGACATCGGGCCGTCGCCCTGCGATAGCATCCGCGGCATGGGACCCATCCGACGAGACGCCCTCGCGCTCGCGATCCTCCTCGCAGCGCCCCTCACGTACGCGCAGCCGCGTCGCGTGCCGCAGCCCGATCCGCAGGCCCAGGACGAGCCCTCGCCGGACGCGGCCAACCCCACCGCGGCCTTCCAGCAGGCCGAGGCGCGCACGCACTTCCAGACCGGCGTCGGGCACTACCAGGGCGGGCGCTTCGCCGAGGCCATCGCGGAGTTCCTCACGGCGCACCGGCTGTTCGCGTCGCCGGTGATCCTCTTCAACCTCGCGCAGGCCTACCGCTCGGACGGCCAGCTCTCCAACGCCATCACCACCTTCCGCCGCTACATCGACGAGAACCCGAGGCTCACCCCCACGCAGCGCCAGGACGTCGAGGGCGTCGTCCGCGAGATCGAGACCACCCGCGCCGTGCTCTCCTTCGAGGTCGAGCCCGCCGGCGCCGAGATCACCCTCGACGGCCGCGTGCTCGGCACCTCGCCCCTCCCGCGCGGCGTCGAGGTGCTCCCCGGGCCCCACGAGATCGCCGTCACCCTCGCGCTGCACGAGCCCGTCACCCAGACCATCAACGTGCACGCCCACGAGCGCAGGCTCTTCCAGACCAACCTGCACCCCGTCGAGAACAACGCCCGCCTCGTCGTCAACGTGCTCCCCGCCGACGCCGAGATCACCCTCGACGGCGCCCCGGTCGGCCGCGGAACCTACGACCAGCGCCTGCGCCCCGGCATCCACCAGCTCTCCTTCTCCGCGGCCGGCTACCAGCCCCGCAGCGAGAACGTCACCGTGCGAGCCCTCTCCGAGGAGACCGTGCGGATCACCCTCGAAGCCCGCCCGCGCAGCCTCTTCACGCGATGGTATTTCTGGGCCGCCGTGGGCGGCGCCATCGCCGTCGGCGCCACCCTCGCCGTGGTGCTCAACCCCATCGAGCCCACCGCCATCCCGGGCAACGGCAACCCGCAGGTCGTGCAGAGCGTCGTGAGCTGGTAGCAGCGCCCGCGGGCGATCGCGCGTACCATCCGCGGCACCCGCAATGTCCCTCGCCAACATGACCCAGGCGGAGATCCGCGCCCTCGGCGGCCTCGCGCTCTCGTGCGCCGGCGCCGAGGAGTCCGCCCTCGGGATGCGCGCCCTCGCCTGGTACAACTCCCTCCTCTCGCTGGGCATCAACGTGCCGCTCCACGTCGTGCTCGACCTCGGCGCCGCCCTCCTCGGCGAGCGCGCGGAGTTCGCCCCGCCGCGCGAGCTCCCGCGCCTCCCGGAGGGCGTCAACCCCGCCGACGTCGCCGCGCTCCTGCGCGACTACGCCGCGCTGCTCACCGAGGTCGCGGGCACCGACATCGCCGCGAAGCTCAAGAAGTCCCGCCTCGACGACGGCGTGCTCAGCACCCTGCTCACCCGCGCGCTCGGCCCCGTCGTCGACCGCTGGCGCGGCAACAACCTCTTCGAGCCCATCCCCGTCAACGCCGAGTCGGTCACCCGCGCGATGCTCAACCTCCCGCAGGCCTGGGCCGCCGTCGACCGGCGCCCCGAGCTCGCCTTCGTGCGGCACATCCTCCAGCACCGCCTGCACCTCCTGCTGGGCATCGAGCAGATCGACCTCGACACCGTCGAGCTCCTCGGGCTCATGGGCCAGGAGGGCGGAATGCCCGAGACCGAGCTCGTCGACCTGCTCGCCGTCTTCAACAGCCCCGAGGCCAACGACGTCGTCAACTTCTCCCTCGACATCCTGCCGAGCGTGCTCGAGACCCGCCGCGGCGGCGGCCAGCAGGTCTTCGCCGTCGACGGCTACTCCGGGGTCGTCTCCGCCGGCTCGCTCGACTCGCTCTTCCTCAGCGAGCTCGCCTACGACGACGAGCTCTTCGAGCAGCGCTTCCTCGACAACCAGATGCTCTACTACGCCCACGAGGCGCAGGACCGTCCGCCCCCCCGCAGCTACCAGATCCTCGTCGACGCCAGCGCCTCCATGCGCGGCGCCCGCGCCGTCTTCGCCCGCGGCCTCGCCATCGCCCTCGCCAAGCGCATGACCCTCCTCGGCTTCGAGGCCACCGTGCGCTTCTTCGACTCTCGCCTCTACGAGCCCATGCGCCTGCGCCGCGGCCGCTCCGGACTCCACGGGACGGGCTCCCTCCACGTCGCCGGCATCCTGGCCTTCAAGGGCGAGCGCGGCCGCAACTACGCCCGCGTCTTCACCCAGCTCGCCTCGGAGATGGAGCGCCTGCGCGAGCGCTCCAGCGTCACCGTCTACATGATCACCCACGCCGAGTGCCACGTGCCCATCGAGCTCATCCGCCGCGTGCGCGAGAGCGCCGAGCTCTGCGGCGTGTTCATGCTCCCCTCCCGCGGCGCCCTCGACCTGGAGTACCTCCCCGCGCTCACCCTCCACGAGGTGGTCACCGACGCCGCGCTGCGCGACCGCTCCGAGCGCGCGACCCGGGCCCTCTCCATCGTCGAGCAGGCGTCGAGCAAGACCCGCGAGGCCGAGAAGCACCGCGCCGAGAACGCCGCGAATATCTGACCCGGTAAACCCTCGGCGCCTCTTCGGGTATGGTCCCGCGCGTGGAGCCCTCCCCCGCCCCGCCGCCTCGTTGGCGCGCCCTCTTCCCCGCGCTACTCGCCCTGCTCGCGCTCACCCACGCGCCCCTCTTCGCGGGCCGCTCGGTGATCTTCCGCGACACCTGGCTCTGGGTCATCCCCGCCCGCGCGCTCGTCCGCGACGCCCTCCTCGCGGCTCACCTCCCCCGCTGGAACCCCTTCGTCGGCCTCGGCTTCTCCGTCCCCGCCGAGCCCCTCTACGGGCTCTTCTACCCGCCGCACCTCGCCACCACGCTCCCCTTCGCCGACGTCGCCTGGGGCGCCTCGCTCGACGCGTGGCTCCACCTCCTCCTCGGCGCCCTCGGCTGCGCCGCGCTCGCGACACGCCTCGGCGCCCGCTCCGTCGGCGCCGTCGTGGCGGGCGTCGCGTGGTCCCTCTCGGGCCCCGTGCAGTCCACCTGGAACCTCGGCGTCATCCTCTACGGCGCCGCCTGGCTCCCCTGGTGCGCCGTCGCCGCCTTCGACCTCGCCGCCGCCCCGCCGGGCGCGTCCTTTCGCCGCGCCGCGCTCCTCGCCGCCCTGCCCGTCGCCCTCGCCCTGCTCGTGGGCGAACCCTTCATCGCCCTCTTCGGCGTGGCCTTCGGCGCCGCCCTCGGCCTCGCCACCGCCGACCGCGCCCGCGCGCCGCGCACCCTCGCCGGCCTCACCCTCGCCGCCCTCGCCGCGACCCTCCTCGCCGCCCCCACCCTCGCGCCCATGCTCGCGGGCGCGGCCAGCTCGCAGCGCTC
>CAIOSS010000170.1 GCA_903860995.1 uncultured delta proteobacterium
CGAGCGCGCGCTCGTCGAGCTCGAGCGACACGACGCCCCAGTCGTAGGGGCTCAGCGCCGAGAGCCGCGCTTCGAGCAGGCCCTCATGGTAGCGGTCGAGCTGCTGGAGGTGCTGCGGGGACATGAACATCCCCTCCGACCAGATGACCCGCTGCGGAACCCTCATGCGCGGACCTCACGCGCCGACGAGCTCATCGAGATGGAGGGCGGCGTGAAGGTCGGCGCGCTGGGCACCGACGGCGCGCTGGGGACGCTCGGCAGCGACGGCGCCGACGGCGCGCTGGGGGCGCCCGGCACCGACGGGGCGTTGGGGAGGCTGGGGGCGCTCGGCAGCGACGGGGGGCTGCTCACCGCGGGCACCGAGGGGCGGCCCGGCAGGGTGCTGGGCAGGCGCAGCCGACCGCGGCTGTCGCGGATGCCGGCGTCGGTGGGCGGGTCGTCGGTGCCGGGCTCGATGTAATAGTCTTCGAGGTAGAAGACGTAGCGGGCGTCGCGCACCGGCGGCGGGCTGGCGTTGGGGTCGGCGGACTGCGCGGCGCAGCGCTCGTCTCCGGGCGGCGGCGGGAGCTCGTAGATGGTGCGCCACGCCTGGCCGGCGGGGTGGCGGAAGATGGCGACGGCGACGACGTGCGTGGCCGCGGGGTCGCGGCGAAACGTGCGGGCCATGCGCTGGTTGGGGTAGAGGTACATCTCGTCCATCTTGAGGATGTCGTCGGCGAGCACCTCGCGGTCGCGCCTCCAGACGCCCTCGAACTCCGCCTCTTCCATGCGCGCGCCGGACTTGAGCTGGTAGATGCGCACGACCACCGGGAGCGAGCGCCCGTCGTCGTTGGGGTTGAGCCGCTCGGAGCCGCGCAGCACCAGGCCGATGTTCTGCGGGAGGTTGCACGTGGCCGGCTGCGTCGGCAGGCGCGGCGTGCTGCTGCACGTCGCCACCATCGGCGCGAGCGCGAGCCAGGCGAGCAGTCCTCGGAGACCCTGTTTGCTACCCGTTCTACGCACGTTGATCGACCTTCCCCAGCGGCTAAGGCGCGGCACCGGACTTCCGCACCGCCACGGATTCGGGCGGAGAATCGCACGGTGACGTTTCGCGAAGCAATACTTCTCCAGAACCCCCCCGGGGGCGGGCGGGGAGCTCTACCGGAGCCGAGCGGAGATTGGCGGCGGAGCGTGCCGGGGGTGTAGGGTGCGCTCACCCAACGATATGGCCGGACGTGGACTGCTCTCCCGAATCTCCGCGAAGGACATCACCCGAACCCGCACGGAGAACGACGTCGAGTCGATCATCGAGCACCTCCGGGGGCTGCTCAACACGCGGCAGGGGGAGTGCCCCGCGGCGATGGACTTCGGCGTGGTCGACTTCACCGACCTCATGCACACCTTCCCCGAGGCCATCCAGACGCTGCAGCGGTCGATTCGCGCGACGATCCTGCAGTACGAGCCTCGGCTGAAGAACGTCATCGTGCAGCACGTGCGCGACGACGAGGTGCTGGTGCTGAAGTTCCAGATCACGGCCCAGCTCGCGAGCAAGACCTCCAAGGGCGCGGTTCGGCTGGAGACGCAGCTGCGCGCCGGCGGGCAGATCAGCGTCCGCTGAGGGGCGCGGAAGAGGGGATCCGATGACGATGGTGAAGGCAGGCGACGCGGCGCCGACGTTCAAGGCGCCCGCAGACTCGGGCGGCGATCTCTCCCTCGAAGACTTCAAGGGCAAGACCCTGGTGCTGTACTTCTATCCGAAGGACGACACGCCGGGCTGCACCGTGGAGGCCAACGAGTTCACGACGCTGGCGGACGAGTTCGCCGCGGCCGGGGCGACGGTGCTCGGCGTGTCGCGCGACACCGTGAAGAGCCACTGCAAGTTCAGGGACAAGTACGGGCTCAAGGTGGCGCTGCTGAGCGACCCCGAGCTGACCCTCCACAACGCCTACGGGGCCTGGGGCGAGAAGACCATGTACGGCAAGAAGGTGGAGGGCGTGCTGCGCAGCACCTTCGTCATCGACGGCCGCGGGGTGGTGGTGAAGGCCTACCCCAACGTGAAGGCCGCCGGGCACGCGGCGAAGGTGCTGGCCGACCTCCAGGGCTGAGCGCGCCAGCTGTTGTTGCCGCCGGCTGAGGTGTGCCAGCCTCACGGCCCCGGAGGGCTCTTCATGAAGCGTGTTGGTCGAAGGGCCTGGGCGGTGTCGATGGTCGCTGGTCTCTCGCTCGTGGCGTGCTCGCCCGACGAGACCCTCACCACCGATCCCAACGCGGAGGTGGAGCCGCCTTGGCCGGCCGATGCCTCCGTCGACGACGACGTGGGCCCCCGCCCCGAGGTCGACGGCGCGCTCACCCAGGACGACGACGCTCCCGTCGCGCCAGTGGACGCTTCCCCGGCGCCCGTCGACGTGCCGTCGGCGCCCGTCGACCTGGGCGCGCCCGCGCCGGTGGTCCCCGAGCAGCGCTGCCGGGTCGAGTCGACCACCTTCGCCGCGGCGATGCAGGAGCTCGACGTCGGCCCCACCTCCGCCGCGCGCCTGCGGTTTACGCTGCCCGGTATTCCTGCGGGCGTCACCGCGGCCACGCTGGTGTACGACTCCTTCGACTCCGACCACCCCAACGAGGAGGGCGTGATCACCCTCGGCGGGCGGCGCTTCGAGATGCCCGCCAACGCCGCGTGGGACAACGTCACCGTGCCCGGCCACCGGGTCGACGTGGGCGGCGACCTCGACGCGGGCGACAACGCCGTCGCCTTTGGCCCGGGGCCGCTGGCGCGGTCGTTCTTCCGGGTGGGGCGCGTGGCGCTGGATTTCACCGCGCGGGTCGAGCGCTGCCCCGGCGCCGCCACGCCGATGCCCATGCCCACGGACGCGGGCACGCCCGCCGGACCGGTGGTCGAGCGCACCATCGGCTACCGCGCGGCGACCTACACCCAGCGCGGCAACTGGGTGTTTCGCTGCGACGCCAACTACGCGTACACGGCCCGCGGCGACCACGCCTCGGAGGACTGCACGGGCGGGTACGCGCCCGATGGCACGCTGCGCGGAACGGCGACCTTCACGTTCACCAACGTGACCGCGGCGACCTACGACGTGCTCATCGGCTCGCGGCACTCGGGGAACCGCAACACCATGCTCGCGCTCTTCACCGTCAACGGCGAGGCCGATCGCGTCAACCAGCGCACCGGCGACGGCGCGCTGACCATCGTGACGGACGTCTGGGGGAGGCGGGCGCTCTCGGGCACCGTGCGCGTGGTGCTGGACACCACGCGCAACAGCGGCAGCGACAGCGTGTCGTTCGTGACGTTGCGCCCGGTGCGGTAGCGAGCGCCGCCGGACGCGGGGTCACACCATGTCGGGGCCGATGTCCTCGATGAGGCAGCGCATCACTCCGCGCATCGGCAGCGAGTACACGAAGCCCCGCGGGGCGTACTGGGCCGGCAGCGGGCGCCCGTCGAGGGAGATGTCGTCGCCCTCGTCGGTCCACGCCTGGCGCACGGCGTCGTTGTAGCGCGCGGCCAGCAGGAGCTGGTCGTACCAGCGCGCGGCGTCGTCGGACACCTCCGTGCCCGCGGGCAGCATGTTGGCGAGGATGCGACGCCGCGCCGCGCGCACCCAGGCCGGGTCGTACACGGCCACGTTGAGCTCGGCCTCGTACACGATGCCGCGGTTGTTCTTGTTGGCGCTCCCGACGCTCATGAACAGGTCGTCGACGATGAACATCTTCGAGTGCACGTCCATGTCGACGAAGCGTGACTCGGTCTCGTCGATGCCCCAGGTGACCTGCGTGTCGAACGACCGCAGCTGGAGCATCGCGTAGCGCTCGGGGAAGCGCGCGAGGAGGTCTTCGTGCGTGCGCCGCGTCCACGCGCAGCCCGGGTCGGTCCACTCGCCGATGGGCTTGGTGATCACCACCAGCCGCAGCGCCGGGACCTCCGCCATCCGGCGGATGATCGCCTCGGTCAGCATCGGGATCCGGAAGTACTGGTCTTCGATGTAGATGTACTGCCGCGCCTGGGCCACGGCGTTGAACCACGTCTCCGCGATGGCGTGCTCGTTGAAGGGCTCCGGGAGCGTGGCGGTGACCTGCACCTGCACGCCCCCCGCGACCGGCGCCGGCGCCGCGCCCAGCGCGTACGCCGAGCTGTCGGGGCTGTAGCGCGCGTTGGTGCGCCGGAGGAAGTCCCAGCGCTCGTGGAAGACGTCCTCCGCGTCGATGGCGCTCGGGCCCTCCAGCCGCACCACGTAGTCCTTGCGCGGGCCCGTGTCGGGCAGCCGGTCGCGGGCCACCACCTGCTGCCGCGCGGCCGCCGTCGACCCGAACAGCATCCGCCGCGGCTCGAACACCCGGTGCTGCGAGGTGTCCCAGTCGACCCGCCGGAGGTTCATCCCGCCGATGAACGCAAGGCGCTGGTCGATGGTCATGAACTTCTGGTGGTAGGACGCCGCCTCGACGTTGGCCATCACCACCGGCCAGCGCGTGAGGTCGACGCGGTGCCCCGGCACCTCGCTCGGCACCATCGCCTCGGCCGCGAACATGCCCGCCGCCAGCGTCGGGAAGCTCTCGCGCGCCCGGGCGCCGAAGGAGAAGGGCCGCACCGCGAAGTCGAACATCCCGCTGGTCGGGTTGGCCTGCCCCATGTGCTCGAAGTTGTCGCCCGCGAGCGTGCCGTGCGCCCGCAGCGCCGCGTCCGAGGAGAGCGTGGAGGCGACCCCGTCCATCGACAGGAACTGCCCCACGATGACCCGCTTGCGCGCGGGCAGCGCCTCCATGATGGCCAGCACCGTGTTGCTGCGCCGCTGCGCCTCGGTCGACGTGGGGTGCGTCGACGCGTCGCGCAGGAGCTCGAAGTCCGACTCCCACCACCAGGTGGAGACGTTGACCGTGGAGCGCGCCGTCTGGAGGCCCGCGTACACCGAGCGCCAGGTCTCGTCGCCGTCCATCAGCAGGTCGGCGCGGTTGCCACGGCGCGCGGGGCGACCCTGCGCCGAGAACCACTGGTGCCGCAGCCCCAGCACCACGGTGTGCACCGGCACCGCCTCGCCGTTGACGTCGACGGTCGCGCGGGCCAGCGAGAGCCCCGCCCCGGTGACCCCCGTCGCGAGGCGCGCCGTGAGGCCCGACGGGGAGCGCGTTCCGTCGAAGACGAGGTCGGCGCGCAGCGTGCGGTGCGCCGGGGCGTCGAGGGTGACCGTGAGCCGGGCGCTCGCGCCGAGCTCGACGCGGCGGATCCATGGCTGCGCGCCCGGGAGCGTGGGCACGGTGACGCCGTCGCGGGTGACGGTGAGCGTCGCGTCGGCGGTCGGGAGCGGCTGCGACCAGAGGTCGAGGAGGTGGAGATCGAGCAGCGCCGTGGGCGCGGCCGGGCCGCTGTCGACCCCGACGGGCACATCGACCCCGACGGGCACATCGACCCCGACGGGCACATCGAGGGGCGGTGCGGCGTCGCGGGAGGGGACCACGTCGCGCGAGGGGGCGGCGTCGATGAGAGGGCCGACGTCGCGGGCGGGCGCGGCGTCGATGGGAGGGGCGTCGGCGGAGAGGGCCGCGTCACCGGGGTCGGTGGTCACATCTTCGGGCGTCGCGCCACAGGCAGGCAGCGCGGCGCAGCACAGGAGCGACAGGGTTGGAAACCACCGGGTTGTCATGGAGAAGGTCGGACCCCCTTCGGGAGCGTCGCGCGCCCTTGCGACCGCAGCACCGTGGCTATCACCGATCGGCGGAACCGTCACTACTGCAGGCCGCCCGCGGTCGTAGAAGGGCCAAAGCATCGTCGAGGCGTCGCATCCCCTCCACACCCCGCAGCCCCTCACACCTGCCGGGAACTTCCCCCCTCCCCCGGGTGTCGCTCAGAACACCTCCCGTGCGACGCCACCACCTCCTCGGCCTCTCCCTCGTCCTCGCGGCCTGCCGCAGCGCGCCCCGCCCCGTGCCCACGGCCCCGGTCGGAATGCCCGAGGCCCCCGCCCCCGCCGACACCTCCACCGTCGTCCGTGCGCTCGCGGCCCCGGCGATGCCCCGCTGCGAGGCCGGCGACCCCCTCGCGGTCGCCTCGCTCACCCCCGGGCTCCCCGCCACCCCCGCCCTCGCGCGCCGCGCC
>CAIOSS010000171.1 GCA_903860995.1 uncultured delta proteobacterium
ATGGGGCGATGTCGTTGTCGCCGTTGGGGCGAGGTAGTTGTCGCTCAGCACCTGGTAGGTCAGGGCCGCGACGGTCTGATATTGCTGGAAGGCATGAGCCCGCTCGCACGCCTCTCCCTGATCGCGGCGCTGCCGATGCTGTTGGCCGCCTGTTCGTCGGACCCTCCTGCCAACGTGGATGCCGGCACCGCCGACGCGAGCGCCGGCGGTCTCGTCGTCGTCACCACGCTCGGACCCGTGCGCGGCGCTGTCCGGGACGACGTCGCCCACTTCTACGGCATCCCCTTCGCGGCGCCCCCGGTCGGCGCGAGGCGCTGGCGTGCTCCCGATCCCGCCGTCGCGTGGACCGCCACGCGCGACGCCACCCGCAAGGGCGCGGCATGCCCGCAGCCGGAGGGGTTCTTCCTCGCGGGCAGCGACGCCAGCGAGGACTGCCTCTTCCTCAACGTGTGGCGGCCTCCCGCGGCGACCACGGGTCGCCTCCCGGTGATGGTGTTCATCCACGGCGGCGGGTTCAATTCGGGAACCGCCAACGACGAGCAGTTCGACGGCACCGCGCTCGCGCTCCGCGGTGTCGTGGTCGTCAACTTCAACTACCGCCTGTCGCAGCTCGGCTTCCTCGCCCACACCGCCCTCGTCGCGGAGGACGCCGCGCACCACGCCAGCGGCAACTACGGGCTCATGGACCAGCAGGCCGCCCTCCGCTGGGTGCGCGACAACGCCGCGGCCTTCGGCGGCGACCCGGGCAACGTGACCCTCTTCGGCGAGTCGGCGGGCGGCATCTCCGTCTGCGCGCACCTCACGTCCCCGCTCTCCGCGGGGCTCTTCCACCGCGCCATCTCGCAGAGCGGTCCGTGCAGCTACACCATCACGCCGCTGCGCGACGAAGACGCCCGGGCGCCCGTGCAGTCGGCCGTCTCCCAGGGCCGCCTCTTCGCGCAGGCGCTCCGCTGCGACGCCGCGCCCGACGTCGCCGCATGCATGCGCTCGCGCACCGTCGAGGAGGTGCTCACCGCGGCGCCGCGCCTCACCGAGCTCGAACGCTTCGGCGCCCGGTACCAGCCCATCGTCGACGGCTACGTGCTCCCGGAGCCGCCGTGGACGGCCCTGCGCGCGGGGCGCTTCAACCGCGTGCCGTTCATCACCGGCTCCAACCAGGACGAGGGGACGGTGTTCACGACGGACCTCGAGATCCCCGACGAGGCCGCCTTCCGGGACGCGGTGCGTCGCCTCGTGCCGGACCACGTCGACGAGGTGCTGCGGCTCTACCCCCTCTCCGCTTTCCCCAGCGCGCACGCGGCCTTCACGACCTTCGCCGGCGACGCCGCCTTCGGGTGCGCGTCCCGCGCCCAGGCCCGCCTCGTCGCCGCGACCGGAACCCCAGCGTATCAGTACTATTTCTCGCGCCTCAACCCCGGGGAGCGCGCCCTCGGCCTGGGCGTGTACCACTCGTCGGAGATCGCCTACGTGTTCGGACGCTTCACCGGACTGCTGGTTCGCGCGGCCCCCGACGCCGCGGTCTCCGATGCCATGGGCAGCGCGTGGGTGCGCTTCGCCACCTCCGGCGACCCCAACGCGCCCGGCGCCTCGACGTGGCCGGCGTTCACCGCCGCCAACGACACGTACCTTGAATTCGGCGACACCATCCGCACCGCGACGGGGCTGCGCCGCGAGCGCTGCGACGCCCTCGAAGCGTGGATCGACCCGCCGTGACCCGCGCCGTCGCCGTTCGCTCCCTGCTCGCGCCCCGCGCCGTGCTCACCGCGAAGCACTGCGTCTCCTGAAGCGTGGTTGGCCGACCCGGCCGACCGCGCGGCGGTCGCGCGCGGCGTCGCCCTCACCCCTCGCGCTCGACGTGCGCGAGCATCAGCCGCGCGAGCCACGCGCGAAACCGCGCCGGCGCCTTCGCCCCCGTCACGCCGGCCCCGCGGAGCAGCTGCGCCCCCAGCACCGACTGCGTCAGCAGCGCCGACGCCGCGAGCACCACCAGGAACTGCGAGTCCTCCAGCGGCGCCATCGCCCGCCCCGCGGAGCGCGCCTCGCGCGTCGCGTGGAGCACCTCCGCCTGCGCCCGCAGCCGCAGGTCGTCGCGGTGACCCGCCGGGGCCGCGAGCGCCAGCCACATCAGCGCGCGACCCTGCCCCCGCGACTCCAGCGCCTCGCACACCCCGTCGAGGAGCGCGGCGACCTGGTGCTCCCCCTCCGGCGCGCGCCGCAGCGCCGCGACGATGTCGTCGTGCAGGCTGTCGAGCGCGCGGCTGGCCACCGCCTCGACGAGCGCCTCGCGGCTGCCGAAATGGTGCAGCACCGTCGGGTGCGAGACGCCCACGTCCCGCGCCACGTCCTGGAGCCGGATGCCGTCGGGCCCCGACGCCACGAGCTGGCGCTCCGCCGCGTCGAGGATGGCGTCGCGCGCCTCCTGCGCGGTGCGCCGACGGCGAGTGACAGGCGGCGGCGGCGGCGGGCGGGGGCGCGGCATGGACGGCGCCTCGCGGTGTACCAGCGAACGGCGGCGGCGTCGCCCTCGCGGAGCTATTGACAACCTTGTCGGCAGCTACTACCTACAACAATGTCAGCAGACGAACGGAGGCCCTCCATGAACGCCATCGCCCATCCCCTTCCCGTGTTCGACGTCCGCCGCGCCGCGCGCGCCATCACCGCGCTCGTGAGCGACCCGGACGACCTCCCGCAGGTCTTCACGATCCTGGAGTCGCTCTCCGGGACGGCGCCGCACCGGCTCCTGCGAAGGTTCGGCCGCACGCCGGTGGGGGCGCGGCTCCTGCGCGAGCGGACGGACATCGTCCCGACGCTCGACGACCGCGAGGCGCTGCGCCGCCTGCCGGTGGGCACGCTCGGCCGCGCCTACCTGGACTTCGTGGAGTCCGAGCGCATCAGCCCGAAGGGCATCCGCGACGCGAGCGAGCGGGGCGTCACGGCGCGCGCGGGCGCCACGGCCTTCGACTACCTGCGCGAGCGCATGCGCGACACGCACGACCTCTGGCACGCCGCCACGGGGTACCAGGGCGACGTGGTGGGCGAGGCGGCCCTGCTCGCGTTCTACCTCGCGCAGCACTGGAACACCGGGGTCGCCCTCATCGTCGGCGCCGCGTGGTGGAAGGGCCGCGCGAGCGGCATCGGCGCGGTCATCGCCGAGGGTCACCGCCGGGGTCGGGCGGCCGCGTGGCTGCCCGCGCAGGACTGGGAGTCCCTGCTCGCGCTCCCGCTCGACGAGGTGCGTCGGCGGCTGTCGCTCGGCGCCCCGCCCGTGTACACGCCGGTGCGCGCCGACGCCGTGCGCCAGAGCGGCGGCGTGTGGACCGCGATGGCCTGAGCGCGCGGCGCGAGCAGTTCATCGAGCAGTTCGCAGCGGAGGCGAAGACCATCGCGCGGCTCGACCACCCGAGCATCTTGCAGGTGCTCGACTTCGGCTCGGCGGACATGCCCTCCGGCGGGCCCGCTGCGTTCATGGTGCTGGAGTGGCTCTCCGGGAAGACCCTCCAGGACGCCCTCGTCGAGCGGCGCGGCCGGGGCGGGCGCACCCTCGTGGAGGCCCTCGGGCTCCTGCGCGACGTCATCGAGGCGGTGGTCTCCGCGCACGAGGCCGGCGTCGCCCACCGCGACCTGAAGCCCGCCAACATCATGCTGGTCACTGCGCGCCGCGGGCCGCGGGCGCGGCTGCTGGATTTCGGCATCGCGAAGGTCATGTCGCTGGACGAGGTCGCGGGCGGCGGGGATACCCACACCCGGTCGAGCCAGTCGTCGTTCTCGCCGCACTACGCGTCGCCCGAGCAGCTCACCAGCGCCCGCACCGGCCCGTGGACCGACGTGCACGCCCTCGGGCTCATCGTCACCGAGCTGCTCACCGACCGCGCGCCGTACGTCGGCCAGTGCCTCGCCGCCCTCTTCGCGTCGGTGCCGCTACGCCGAGCCGGGCGGGGCGGTGGGTGGAGGGCGTTGGACGCTCACGCCCGCGGGCGGCCCGCCGCGAACGCCAGGCCCTGCACGTTGAGCCTGCGGTCCAACGCCACCAGCGTGCGGTCGGCGGCGCCGAGGGAGAGCCCCGCGCGCGCGGCCGTCTCGTCGAAGGCCGCCGTGAGCCGGGCCTCGATGAAGGCCTCGCGCTCCGCCTCGGGGCGCTCGCGGGACGCCTCGACGAGCGCCTCCGAGAGGGTCAACCAGTCGTGGAGCTGCGCCGCGATGTCGCGCTGGCGGGTCTGCTCGCCGAAGTGGGTGAGGCACGCGCTACGCGTCCCGAGCGCGAGGATGCGGTCGACGGCGGCGTGCGCCGCGGGCCCGTCGAAGTCCGTCGGGCTCGTCGAGGGGAACGCGATGAGCCCCGCGCGCTGGAGCTGCGGGTACACCAGCCCGAAGGCGTCGCCGGTGAACACCGTGTCGAGCGCCGGGTCGTGCACGACGAAGTGGTGGTTGGCGTGGCCGCGGGTGTGGATGAACCGCAGCGCCCCGGCGCCGAACGGCACCTCCGCGCCGTCGTCGAGGGCGCGCACGCGGGCCGCGTCGACGCCGCGGATGGTGCCGTAGAGCTCGGCGAAGTGCGCCGCGCCGTAGACCGCGGTCGCGCCCGCGACGAGCTTCGCCGGGTCGATGAGGTGCCGCGCCGCGCGCGGGTGGGCGAGCAGCGTGGCGTTGGGGCAGCGCGCCATGAGGGCGTGCGCGCCGCCGGCGTGGTCGAGGTGCACGTGGGTCACGATCACGTAGCGAACGTCGGCGGGCGAGCGCCCCTGCGCGGCGAGCGCGGCGAGCAGCCGCGGGACGGCGTGCGCGGTGTTGGTCTCGATGAAGGCGCACTCGTCGCCGGAGACGCGCAGGTACGCGCAGGCCAGGTCGCGCTGGACGTACTCGCAGTCGATGGTGTGGAGGGAGTCAGACATGGCGGCGACGCTACCATCGCCGGGGAGACGATCCCCGTCGACCCGCTCGCGAGGCGCGCGTTGCCGCTCCCGCTCACCGCCCGAGGAGCGCGGTGACGATGTCGTGCGTCTTCTTCCGGGTATGCAGGGTGAGCACGCCGTCCTCGACCGAAGGTCACCTTCGACGCCGCCGTCGGCGGTCGGTTCGACGCCGAGGAGGGCGGCCATCGGCGCGGCGTAGAAGCGAAGGGTGCGGAAGCCAGGCGTTCGGCCTTCGCACGAGCGCCTCGAGGGTGCCGCGCTGCGCTGGGCTCAGGGCGCTCGCGACCGCATCGCCCTCGTAGGGGTGCGACGGGTAGAGGAGTCGGAGCAGGACCAGGAGGAGCGGTTCGACCTCGGCAGGCGAGCGCGGGGAGCGTGATGTCGCCACGCGCGTAGCCGGCGCGCACGAGGCACATCGCGAGATCGGAGAAGCAGCCGTGCTCGCGGGCGGGCGCGGCCTCCCGCTCGTCGAAGCGATCGCGCTCCGCGAGCGAGAGGAGCGCTGCGTAGTGCGCGTCGCTGGTGGTCTCGGGACGGGTGGGATCGGAGGCGAGCTGCGCGAGCGCCCACGCGCGCACGTCCACCGCCGTCGGCCATCGAGGGGATGGACCCACAGAGCGTGGCGCGGGCCATCGCCGATCGGCTTTGTTCTACTGTGGTTTCGAGGTGCAGTCGGGGGGGGGCGGCGGCGGACCGCACGGCGACCCCGGCGCGTTACCGCGC
>CAIOSS010000172.1 GCA_903860995.1 uncultured delta proteobacterium
CAGTTGGCGGTGTCGCCCGAGGCGGCGTTCACCTCGCACCCGTCCACCGCGTTGGCGTTGCAGTCGCGGAAGCCCGGGCTGCACGCCCCCATCACGCAGCGCCCCCCGACGCAGCTCGCCCCGGCGCTCGCGAACTGGCACGCGTTGCCGCACGCGCCGCAGTGCCGGTTGTCGGCGCCGAGGTTGGTCTCGCAGCCGTTGACCGCCGTCCGGTCGCAGTCGCCGAAGCCCATGTTGCACGCGGCCACCGTGCAGGCGCCCGCCGCGCAGCCCGCCCGCGCGCTGGCGAGCACGCAGTTGCGCCCGCACGCGCCGCAGTGCATCGCGCTCGCCCGGACGTTGGTCTCGCAGCCGTTGGCCGCCATGCCGTCGCAGTTGCCGAGGCCCGCCGAGCAGGCGATCGCGCAGAGGCCCCCGGCGCAGCTCGCCACCCCGCCCACCGCGGGGCAGCGGGCGCCGCAGCTGCCGCAGTGCTCGACGTCCGTGAGCACGGCGGCCTCGCAGCCGTCGAGCGCCACGCCGTTGCAGTCGCGCAGCCCGCTCGGGCAGGTGAGCGTGGAGATCCCGCAGGTGCCCGCGCTGCACACCGCGCGCCCCCCGATCGGCGGCGCCGGGCAGCGGCGGCCGCACGCGCCGCAGTGGTCCGGGTCGCCGGCGGCGATGTTCACCTCGCAGCCGTCCGCCGGGCTCGCGTTGCAGTCGGCGAAGTCCCGGTCACAGGCGCCCATCACGCAGCGGCCGTCGGCGCAGGTCGCCGCGGCGTGGGCGAAGCTGCAGCGGTTGCCGCACGCGCCGCAGTGGAGATCGGCCGTGAGCGACACGCAGGCGCCCTCGCAGAGCGCCCGGCCCGGGCCCGCGCAGCCGTCGGGACGGTCGGCGGGGGCGTCCCTCGCCTCGGGCGCGTCGGGCGCGTCGGTCGCCCCGGGGAGGTCCGGCAGCGCGTCGAGGCGGACGTCGGGGAGGACGTCGGGGAGGACGTCGAGGCGGACGTCGAAGGACACGTCGGGCTGGGCATCGCGGGGGACATCGCGAGGGAGGTCCGTCGGGGCGCGCGCGTCGGGCAGCGAGGTCGTGGAGGCCAGCGGCGGGGCGAACTCGCAGCCCGCGAACAGCGACAGCAGGCAGAGCGTGGACGGCGCGAGCCAGCGCAGCCCCGCGGGCGGAGGTCGTGGGTGCGATGTCGTGATCGATCGGGCGTTCGCCACTTCGGGGTCCTCGTGAGCCCGTGTGGGGTAGCGGCCGCCCCGCCGCAAGACTCGGCCCGACGGCTGCGCGTTGCTCCGTTGCCACTCCGAGGCGGCGGCTCTAGCAGGGACAGCACAAACGTTGATGCGACCGAAGCCCGCAGTGCGACTCGCCCTCTCCATGGCCCTGCTGGCCACGTCCGCGACGCTCGCGGCCGCCCCCGCCGCGGCGCAGACCCCCGCCGACGCGGCGATCTCCCGCGGCGTCGCCCTGCGCCGCGAAGGCCGTGACGAGGCCGCGCTCCGGGTGTTCCAGCTGGCGTGGCAGACGTCGGGCGCGCCTCGGGCGCTGGCCCAGGTCGCCCTCGCCGAGCAGGCGCTCGGCCAATGGGTCGACGCCGAGGCCCACCTCGTGGAGGCCCTCGCCACGCGCGACCCGTGGGTCCTCGCGCACCTCCCGGTCCTTCAGTCGGCGCTCGCGGAGATCAGCCTGCACGTCGGGCGCCTCGACGTGGGGGGCGGACCCCCAGACGCCGAGGTGGTCATCGACGGCGCCGTGGTGGGCTCGCTCCCGCTCGCCGCGATGCTCCACGTGCCCACCGGGTCGCTGACCTTCACGGTGCGCCGCGAGGGGTACATCCCCGTGACGCGCACGGTGCAGGTCGACGCCCGCTTCCCCCTGCGCGAGCGGGTCGCCCTCGCCCTCGCCCTCGCGGCCCCGGTCGCCCCGGTCGCCCCGGTCGCCCCGGTGGCGCCCATCGTCGCGGACGCCCCGCCGCCCGTCGCGCAGGGAGCGGCCCCGGAGCCTCGGCCCACCACGCTGCGGTACGTGGGCTACGCGCTCATCGGCACCGGCGTCGCGGCGCTCGCGGTCTCGGGCGCCTTCCTCGGCGTCAACCTCGTCTCCGCCGCCTCGGCCGGCTCTGCCACCCCCGCCTCGGAGGACCCATACGGCGCCTGGGCGCGCTTCCAGGCGAGCGAAAACGCCACGCAGCAGAGCACGGGCAGGGGGCAGTGCGCCCTCGCCCAACAGCGCGGGAGCGCCGACGCCGCGCAGGTGCGTGACCTCTGCGCGCGCATGTCGACCTCGGCGACGGTGGCGCTCAGCGCGGGCATCGCAGGCGGGGCGCTGCTCGTGACGGGGGTGCTGCTCACGGTGGCGGGCCGATCGCGGGCGCCCGGCAGCGCCTCGCGGTGGGCGCTCGCGCCATGGATCGCCGCCAACACCCACGGCGCGTCCCTCTCGGGCACCTGGTGACCGCCGTGGGGGAGAGCGCCATGAGCTCGGAGGTCGACCCGTGCGCGATGCTGCGGGCGGTGCTGGCGCGCTTCCCGGATGCGGTGACGGTGAGCGTCGCCGTGCGCGACGCGGACGGCCACGCCCGCGACATGCGCCTGCTCTACCTCAACGACGCGGCGCGCGAGGGACAGCCCGACCCCGAGGCGGCCATCGGGGCGCTCTGCAGCGAGCTGTGGCCGCAGATGGTGCTCAACGGCGCCTTCGCGGCGTGCATGCGGGTGCTCGACGGCGCGGCGCCGGAGTCCGGGGAGTTCTGGTGGACGGAGAGCGCGACGTACCGGCCGCTCGGCAACGAGTACAAGGCCGTGCGCGTGGGCCCCGAACTCCTGCTCTGGGTGCTGCGCGACAGCGCCGACCTCGCGCGGCGCATGGGCGACGAGGAGGCCCGCTTCCGCGCGGCCTTCGACGCGGCGCCCGCGGGCATGGCGCTCATCGACCTCGGCGGGCGCGTGGCGCTGGCCAACGAGAGCCTCGCGCGCATGACCGGCCGCGACCGGGATGGGCTCCGCGGCCGCGCCTTCGCCAGCCTCGTCACGCCGAGCGACGCGGGCGACGTGGCCGAGGCCATCGCGTCGCTCTTCCGCGACGTGCCGCTCACCTATGACCGCGAGCTGCGGCTCGAGCGGCCCGGCGGGGCGGAGGTCTGGGCGCGCGTCTCGCTCGCGCTGGTGCGCCAGGCCGACGGGGTGCCCAGCTACTGCGTCGCCCACATGCACGACGTCACGGTGCAGAAGTCCCTGGAGAACGCGCTCTCGCACCAGGCCCTGCACGACCTGCTCACGGGGCTGCCCAACCGAGCGCTCCTCCACGACCGCCTCGACCAGGCCCTCGCGCGCCTCGTGCGGCACCCGGGCGTCGTCGCGCTGCTCTTCATCGACATCGACCAGTTCAAGCTGGTCAACGACGGGCTCGGCCACGCCGCGGGCGACGCCCTGCTCGTCGCCGCGGCCGAGCGCCTGAGGCTGGCGACCCGCCTGGGCGACGCGGTGACGCGCTTCGGCGGCGACGAGTTCGTGGTGATCTGCGACGAGCTCCGCAGCGAGTCCGACGCGATGGTGGTCGCGACGCGGGTGCAGGAGGCCTTCCGGGGGCCCTTCACCTGGGACGGCGCCGACTTCGCCATCACCCTGAGCGTAGGCATCGCGACCGCGACCACCGGCGGCGTCGACGCGCAGTCGCTGGTGCGCGACGCCAACGTGGCGATGTACCGGGCCAAGGAGGAGGGCCGCAACCGCTGCGTGTTCTTCAGCGACAGCCTGCGGGCCAACGCCATCGACCGGATGCAGACCGTGATGGCGCTGCGCGAGGCCGTGGCGCGCGAGGAGTTCCGGCTGGTGTACCAGCCCATCGTCGACCTCATCGCGGGCAAGGTGGTCGGCGTCGAGGCGCTGCTGCGCTGGCAGCACCCCGAGCGGGGCCTGCTCGCGCCGGACGCCTTCATCCCCGCGGCCGAGGACAGCGGGCTCATCGTCCCGATCGGCGCGTGGGTGCTACAGGAGGCGTGCCGGCAGAGCCAGCGCTGGCACGAGGCCTTCCCTGCGTACGCGTCGCTGCGGATGGCGATCAACCTGTCGGCCCGGCAGATCGTGCACCCGGGCCTGGTGGGCGTGGTCGCCGAGTCCCTCGCGTCGGCCTCGCTCGACTCGTCGACGGTGGTGCTCGAGGTGACCGAGAGCGTGCTCATGACCGACCCGATGAAGGCCAACGGGGTGCTGCGCCTGCTCAAGGGCCTCGGGCTGCGACTGAGCGTCGACGACTTCGGCACCGGGTACTCGTCGCTCACCTACCTGAAGCGCTTCCCTATCGACATCCTGAAGGTCGACAGGTCCTTCGTGGCGGGCCTCGGCGCCGACAGCGAGGACTCGGCCATCGTGGCCGCGACGGTGGGCCTCGCGGGCGCGCTCGGGCTGCAGGCCGTCGCCGAGGGGGTCGAGACCGAGGACCAGATGGCGCGCCTCGTCGACCTCAGCTGCCCCAGCGCTCAGGGGTACTTCTTCTCCCGCCCGATGCCGCCGCAGGGCGTCGAGGATCTCCTCGCGCGCGACCCCTCCTGGGATACCCACTGGAACGGCCGGGTTCGAGCCTACGGGTAGCGCACCCGGAGCGGGCCCGTGCGCCCGCCGCGGGAGAGGGATTGCCAGCCGCGAGCGATCCGGCGAATCATCCGCAGCGCCCATGAAGCCCGCCCTCCGCCTCCTCGCCGCGAGCCTGCCCCTCTGCATCGGCTGCGGCGATTTCACCCCCGTGGAGACGCCCCGGGTCAGCGGCGGGGACGCCGGCGCGGGCGCCACCCTCAACGGGTGCACCCCGGAGCTGTTCGTCGACCGCAGCGCCGACGGCGCCGAGCGCACCATCGGCTTCGGCGGCGAGCGCGGGAGCGGCGGGTTCTCGTACGCCCCGAAGTGCATGACCGTCGCCGCGGGCCAGGACGTCACCTGGGTGGGCGCCTTCGCCACGCACCCGCTGACCCGCGGCGTGCCGGGCGACGTCAACGGCGGCGCCGCGGGCAACCCCATCCCCACCACCATGAGCGGCACCACCATGACGGTGAACTTCCGCCGGCCGGGCACCTACCCCTATGTCTGCGGGATGCACGCCTTCCTCGGCATGACCGGGGTGGTCGTCGTCCGGTAGCACCCCCTCAGGGGCACCCCCGCTGCGCCGCGGACCACGCCTCGCCCACGCGGCGCACCGCCACGTCGGTGTCGATCGCGTCGTCCACCCCGCGCTGCGCCACCGGGAGCATCGCCGACCACCGCGCGCGCAGCCCCCGCAGGCACGCCGGGGTCTCGCCGCGCACCGTCAGCGCGTCCTCGCAGCGCCCCGCGCGCACCACCCAGCGCGCCCGCTCGCGGCGCAGGGCCAGCC
>CAIOSS010000173.1 GCA_903860995.1 uncultured delta proteobacterium
GAACTCCTCGACGAGGTCGCGGAGCGGGTGCGCCGCGCGAAGCCCTCCGCCGTCGCCCACGCGCTGCCCGTCGACCTCGACACGGAGGCCGCGTGCCGAGGGCTCGTCGACCGCTCCGTCGAGGCGCTCGGTGGCCTCGACCTGCTGGTCATCAACGCGGGCATCTCCATGAACGCCCTCTTCGAGGAGCTGCCCGACCCCCTCGCGACGGCGCGCGCGATCATGGAGACCAACTACTTCGCGGCGGTGGCCCTCACCGCCCAGGCGCTGCCGCACCTCCGTCGCTCGCGCGGGCGCATCGTGGTGGTGTCGAGCCTCATCGGCGTGGCCCCGCTCCCGACGCGCACCGCCTACGCGGCGAGCAAGCACGCGGTGCACGGGTTCTTCGACTCGCTGCGCGCCGAGGTCGGCGCCGAGGTCGGCATCACGCTCGCCTGCCCGGGCGCTGTGGCGACGCCCATCCGCGAGGTGAGCCGGGCCCAGGGGCGCGGCGCGACCGCGGCGGAACTCCCCGACGACGAGCAGATGAGCGCCGCGGAGTGCGCGCGGCTCATCCTCGGCGCGGCGCGCGCGGAGAAGCGCGAGCTGCTGATGACGCTGCCCGGCAAGCTGTCGCCGTGGATGCGGCTGATCGCGCCGGGCGTGATCGACCGGGTGACCCGCTACAAGCTGGGCCTCGACCGCCGGAAGTGAGCGCCGCTCAGCGGCGGATGAGCTCCAGCAGCATCGCCAGCGCGGGCATCAGGATCGACCCGACCACGGCCTCGCCCGCGATGAGCCCCGAGGCGAGCGGCGCGGCGTAGCGCTCGTAGCCGCCCTCGGGGCCCGGGTTGGCCTTGCGCCACACCGCGGCGATCACCGAGCCGATGGCGATGGCGATGTTGAGCGACGGCGGCAGGATCAGCGCGAAGCCCAGCGCCGCGGGGATGGGCACGAACCAGAAGCGGCTGCCGTGGCCGTCCTTGCTGCGCACCGCGTGGAGGAGCTCGAAGAGCACCCCGAGCACGATGCCCACCTTCGAGGCCGTGAGGGCGCCGTGCGGGAGGTACCCCAGGCCGCGCTCCATCGCGATGGCGAGCGTGGCGATCTTGAGGCCCGTCGGGGCGGAGAGCTGCCCCGGGTTGAGCCCGATGCCGTAGGTGTGCTGCAGCACGTTGAACACGATGGGCGTGAGCAGCGCGCCGATGGGGATCACGATGAGCTGCGCGAGGACCAGGGTGCGGAAGCGGCCGCCGAGGCGCTGCGCGACCCAGAAGGCGGGCACCACGTTCTCGGACGACGCCTGCGGGCTCGCGCTGATGTAGGCCGCGGTGAGGTTGGCGCGAATCTGCGCGGGCCAGAGCATCCCGAAGAGGAACTGCGTCGCGTTGGCCATGAGCGACACGGGCCCTGAGCCGGTGATGCCCAGCACGCGGAGCCCCGCCACGATGAGCAGCGGCTGGATCGCCACGGCGAGCAGCACCTCGGCCACGGGCATGTGGAACCACGCGGTGGTGAGCCACACGAGGAGGGTCACGCTCACCCCGAGTCCGGTGACCGTCCACCAGGTGGGGATGGTCTCGTCGGCCTGCGACTCGAAGGGGACCTCTTCGGGGGGCGCGTTGCGCGCGAGCACGCTCTGCACCACGGGGATGAGCACGCTGGTGACCGCCGCGGCGATCATCATCGCGGTGGCCGGCCACATCATCCACTGCACCACGTACTTGAAGTGCGAGTGCGCCTGGGAGAACTCCGCGGCCTTGCCGCAGGACGCCGCGAGGAAGGCCATCGACGCGTCGCGCGGGGCGCCCGAGAGGCCCGCGAGGCCGTCGAGCTCGGCGAGGCAGCGGCCGAGGCTCGCCTCGGGCACGCCGGAGAGCGCGGCGTAGCGGGCGGCGGTGGCGCCGAAGGTGGCGACGATCCAGGTGCCTGCGAGCCCGGAGAGGCCGACCGAGAGGGGCACCAGCATCCCGAGGCCCAGCGCCGCGAGCTCGAGGCCCAGGGCCATGTTGAGCAGGGGGTTGCCCACGATCGAGGGGATGACCCCGAGGCCGTCGCGCAGGAAGGTGAGGAAGCCCGCGACCCCGGTGGTGGTGGTGAGCACGTCGCGGCGGGCCTTCGTGCTCTCGGTGGCGCTCGGGTCGGTGAGGGTCTGCGCGATGGAGAGCGTCGCGCGGGAGGTCGGCCACGGCAGCTTGCGGTCCCGGAGGATCGCGGTGCGGGGGATGATCCCCATGAACACCCCGAGGTTG
Organism: uncultured delta proteobacterium; assembly: GCA_903860995.1. Lineage (GTDB taxonomy): Bacteria > Myxococcota_A > Polyangia > Polyangiales > SCUS01. Next base: position 2,232 of record CAIOSS010000173.1, read on the forward strand.
GCCGAGACCACCAGCCAGAGGAACATCTGGAGGGAGCTCGGGTGGAAGCCGATGTCCCGCCCGGTGAGCGCCTTGA
>CAIOSS010000174.1 GCA_903860995.1 uncultured delta proteobacterium
CGGGCAGGCCGAGGCCCGCGACGTCGGCCACGGGCCACGGGCCGAGGCGCAGCACGGCGCGGGCGCCCGCGTCGGCGACGATGCGCAGGAGCCCCGCGAGGTCGTGCGCGAGCCGGGCGGCGTCGGGCGAGCCGTCGGCGGCGGCGTACTCGCGCCACACCAGCGGTAGGTCGACGGCGTTGAAGCCGAGCGCGACGAGGGTGCGCACGACCTTGGGCCAGCGCGAAGGGTCGACACGGGTGAAGCGCAGCGAGGCCGCGCGGATCGGGGCGTCCACGGCCGCGGACCGTAGCCCCTCGGGTGGGCCGTTGTGAAGGGTCGACGACACTCCCGCCGCGGCGGCGCCCGCCGGTCAGCCCCGGCGCCAGCGCCGCGCCGCCTGATCGTAGTGCAGCATCAGCTCGTGCGGCCCGTCGACGCGCACCAGCACGTGCGTCACCGCCTCTTCGTGGAGCACGCCGAGCACCTCGCGCACCTCGCGCCGCACCCCCCGCTCGATCACCGCCACCGGGCGCACCGAGCCCGACGACATGACGCGGTCCTCCACGGTGAAGCTCGCGGCGTCGCCGGTGAGCCCGGCCTCGTAGCGCAGGGTGGCGGCGGCCTCGGCGAGGGCCTCGCGCACCCGGTCGCGGGCGATGGTGCTCTCGACGACCAGCACAAGGTCGAGCCCGGCGCCCACGCGGGCCGTGAGCGCGGCCCGGCGCTCGCCGACGACCCACAGGCCGTGCACCTCGCCGAGCCCCGCCTTGCGCGCGAAGGCGCGCGCGAGGTGCAGCGGCAGGGAGAGCACGGCGCCCGCGATGCGGGCCTCGAAGGGGTCGACCCGGGCCGCCAGGTCGACGGCTTCGCCCTCGTCGTCGATGAAGGTCGCGCTCTCCGCCTCGGGCAGCGCGTGCACCAGGGTCTCCAGGGCCTCGGTGAAGTCCGTCACGTCGAGCTCGCGGGCGCGCATCGGCGGGCGTCGGGTGATCACGGCCCCCGGCGCCCCTCTCAGGGAGCCCGGCGCGCGAGGCGCTCGACCTGCTGCAGGGCGGCCTCGCGGAGCTGCACCCGCCGCCGCTGGCGCAGGCCCATCACCAGCCCGCGCGCCGCGTCGGCCCGGGCGCGCAGGACGAGGTCAGAGCGCACGATGGCCCGCGCCTCGTCGTCCGTGCGGGTCAACGGCGGGACCTCCTCCAGCAGCAGCGCCACGTGCACCCCGAAGGTGGTCACGAAGGGCTCGGACAGGGGCTCGGCGGGGCCGAGGGCCCACACCGCCTCGGCGAAGGCTGGGACGAACACCGACCCGGTCGGCGTGCGCCCCTGGCGGTCGAAGGCGTCGAGTTCCTCGATGCGCAGCGTGGCCGCGGGGGCGATGGCCTGCGCTGCCGCGCGAAACTGCGCCGCCGTGGGGTGCCCCTGCGTCGCCGCCAGGAGCTCCTCGCGGAACACCAGCATCCGGGCGAGCGCGCCCTCGTTCTGCGCGACGCCCGCGTCGGGGCTGAGCATCCACACGGCGTGCACCACCCTGCGCAGGCCGCGGTGCGCGAGCTCGGCGTGGCGGGCCTCGAGGCCCGCCTCGACCGTCGCGGCGGGCACCGTCGCCTCGGAGAAGCGGGCCTCGACGTCGCGGGCGAGCAGCAGCTGCGCCCGCGCGCGCCAGGCGTCGTCGGCGACCTCGACGGGCCCTGCCACACCCGCGCGCCGGGCCTCGACGGCGAGCAGGGCGTCGCGCACGAGGAGCTCGAGCGCGGCCCGAGGGGTGATGGCCCGCTCGGCGGCCACCGCGGCGACGTCGAGGTCGGTGAGCGCGAGGTCACCCACGCGGGCCACGATGGCGCCGCGGCGGGGGGTCAGATCGACCGGCGGCGGCGGGCGCGGGCCCGGGTCGCAGCCGAGCGCGCAGGACAGCGCGACGGCGAGGGCCGCGGTGGGCCTCACTCCGCGGTCTCCGGGCGCACCAGCTCCAGGCCCGCATGGGAGACGAACCACCCGACGAAGCCCGCGAGCAGGGCGGAGACGTAGTCGCGCTGGTCGAGCGCGCGCAGCGCCTGCCAGTACGGGACGAGCGCCCCCACCAAGAGCGCGAGCCCCACCCACCGGACGCACCAACGGAACACGATCGCCATGACGGACGGCTTCAGGGCACTCACCTCGCGTGATCGAGCCAGTATCGCATGGCGAAGGCCACGGTCGCCGCGCACAGGTAGAACCACGCGCGGGCACCGGAGCGGGCGGGCGCCGGGGCGCGGCGCAGCAGGGCGCCGCCGGCGACGAAGGTCCACACGATGGCGAGCGCGAGGCCCCCGGCGGTGA
>CAIOSS010000175.1 GCA_903860995.1 uncultured delta proteobacterium
GCTCCTGGCGGGACAGGGCCCCGACGGCGCGGGCGCGGCGTCGTCGCGGCACGAGCGCGTCGACGGGCGCGCGTCGAGAGAGGCCCCGGCCGCGGACGCGGTGCTCGGGTGGGACTCGCTCTCGACCGTGGAGAAGATGCGCCTCGCGCAGCACGGCAGCCGCGACGAGCGCGCGGCGGCCCTGCGCGACCGCAACCGGGCGCTGCACCCGCACGTGTTGAAGAACCCTCGGATGAGCCTGGAGGAGGTGGTGGCCCTCGCGCGCAACCCGCAGGCCGCGCCCGAGCTGCTCAAGCTGGTCGCCGAGCGCCCGGAGTGGATGGGGCGCGCGACGGTGGCCGAAGCCCTCGCGCGCAACCCCAAGACGCCCAACGACGTCGGCGTGAAGGCGCTCGCGGGCTGCTCGGCCGAGGCGGTGCGGCAGATGGCGAAGGGCGTCGGGGCGCCTCCGCACATCTCGCAGGCGGCCCGCAAGCGTGTGCTGGGCTGAGGTCCGCGGCGCTCCCTGGGTCAGCCCCGGGCGCCGCTCCACCGGCGCCACGCCCAGACGCCGAGCGCGAGCGTCGCCACCGCGACGGCCATCAGCGCCCACTGCTCGCCCGGCACCCGCTTGAGCACGTCGAAGAGCCGCTGCCCGAAGTAGCTCACCAGCAGCAGCGGGATCACGTACCCCGCGAGCGAGCCCCAGAAGTGCGTCGCGAAGCGCACCTTCGACACCCCGAAGAAGGCGTGCAGCAGCGGCGGCATCCAGAAGATGAGCCGCAGCGCGAACACCGTCGCGAAGGCCCGCTTCGCGAGCGCCTCGTCGTAGGCCCGGAAGCGCGCGGGGATCCGCGGCGCGATCCAGTCGCGGGCGACGAAGCGCGCGAAGGAGAAGCCCACCACGCTGGCCGCCATCGTCCCGGTCATCGACAGCCCGAAGGCCACCGGCCAGGGCCAGATGAGCGGCGCCGCCATGATGAACACCGTCCCCGGCACGCCGAAGGGCTGGAGCATCGCGTAGGACAGCACGAAGGCCAGGTAGCCCCACGGGCCGAGCGCGAGCAGCGTCGCCTTCACGCTCGCCGGGTCGCTGAACTGCCGCAGCACGCCCGTGCGCCACGCGACGCCCAGCGCCGCGAGCACCCCCAGCACCAGCGCGATCTTTGCCCTCCGCATCGGCGTGCTGCTCCCTCGCACGGATGCGCGGTCGAGGCCAATCCCTCCGACAACCCTCCCGGTGGAGGCTCAGTACGGCACGATGCTCGGAGGTGTCGAGGGTAACGGAGCGGGGGGGGGCGGGGGATTCCCACGGAGCGGGAATGACGGGAGGGGAGGCGGCGCGGTCGCAGGCTACGGAGGCGGCATCGGGATGATCTTGATCCTGCGCTCTTCGCCTTCGCCTTCGCTCTCGGTCTGCACGCCCTCGAACTTCGCGAGGGCCATGTGCACGGTGCGCCGCTCGCGCGGGGGCAGCGGCTCCATGAAGATCACCTTGCCCTCCTTCACGCAGCGCTCGCCGAGCTCTTGCGCCATGGTGGTGAGGGTGCGCTCGCGCTTGGCGCGGTAGCCGTCGGCGTCGACCACGAGGCTCGCGCGGTCGCCCGCGACGGTCTTGGTGGCCACGCGGTTGGCGAGCAGCTGGAGGGCGTCGAGGGTGACGCCCTTCTTGCCCACGAGGTGCTTCGAGTCTGGGCCGCTCAGCTCGAGCACGGTGTCGCCGCCTTCTTCGCGGACGTTGACGTCGGCGTCGAGGCCCATCGCGATGACCGTGTCCTTGAGGAACACGCTCGCGGCGTCGATGGCGCGCGGGTCGAGGGGGCGGCGGGCGGAGGGATCGTTCGGGTCGGTCACGGCTTGTCTCCGGTCAGGGTCTTCACTTGGATCGCAGAGCCGCCACCGGTGCCGGTGCCGCCCTTGTACTGATCCATCTGCTGCTTCGTGTACCACTGCTGGAGCACACCGAGGCACGAGTTGACGAGCATGTAGAGCGCGAGCCCCGACGGCAGGAAGAGCGAGATGCCCGTCAGGAAGATCGGGAAGAAGTAGGTCATCATCTTCGCCTGTACCGGGTCCATGCCCTGCGGGGGCATGAGCTTCTGCTGCAGGAACATGATCACCCCGAGCACCAGGGGCAGGACGTAGTAGGGGTCTGGCGCCGACAGGTCGCGCCACCAGAAGATGAAGGGCGCGTGGAACAGCTCCACCGAGGTCTGGAGCGTCGTGTAGAGCGCCCACCAGATGGGCAGCTGGGCCAGCTGCGGGAAACAACCGCTGAGCGGGTTGACCCCGTGCTTGCGGTACAGCTCCATCGTCGCGAGGGTCTTGGCCTCCTGGTTGTCGGCGAGGCGCTTGTTGATGTCGTCGAGCTCGGGCTTGAGCTTCGCCATCATGGCCATCGACTTCATCGACTTGGCCAGCAGGGGCAGCAGCGCCACGCGGATGCAGAGGGTGAGCAGCATGATCGCCGCGCCCCAGTTGCCCACGATGCCGTGGAGGAAGCGCAGGAAGCGCAGCAGCTGCCGGGCGATGAACGAGAAGAACCCGAGGTTGACGGTGTCGGTCAGCCGGTGGTCGTCGGTGACCGCGGCGAGCAGCTCGGGCTCCTTCGGGCCGAGGTACACCGTGGCCTGGAAGCGCTGGGTCTCGCCCGTCGCCAGCGACGCGCGGGCCCACCCGATAGAGGCGCCGTACACGCTGCCCAGCGGCTCCTGCCCGGGGGCGGCGATGCGGTCCTCCGCGAAGAGCCGGCAGCGGGCCTCGCCGTTGCCGCGCGGCACCACCGCGAGCTCGAAGTACGTGTTGCCCAGCGAGACGAAGCTCGCCGCGCCCGCCAGCGCGTCCTCGGGACGGCGCTCGAGCAGCTTGTCGCGGGCCTCGCGGTAGAGCTCCGTGCCGTGCCGGCAGGTCCCCTCGGCCACCTGCCAGGGGCGCTGGAAGAACTTCCCGTTCTCGTCCTCGCGCAGCACCCACTCGTACACCGGCACCCGCGCCTCGACGTTGATGGGCGCGCCGAGGTTTCGCACGCGCGTCTCGACGTCCATGGTGAAGGGCCGCTCGGAGCGGTAGGTGCGCACCACCTCGACCTCGTTGCCCTGCCACGTGAGCTCGACCTCGCGCTCGCTCACCTGCCGCCCGGTGTAGTCCAGGTACGCCGGCACCACGGTCTCCTCGCCGCGCTTCACCTTGAGCTCGGTGCGCAGCGAGAGCAGGTCCTCGTTCCAGGTGGAGGCGAGGTTCATCCGGTGGTCGGCGCCGCGGGCGCCGGTGCGCGGGTCGGCCGGGGCCTGGCGCATCGCGAACTGCCGGCCGTTGAGCCGCAGCGAGCGCAGGCCGCCGGAGCGGGTGGTGACCTCGGCGTCGAAGCCCGACCGGGCGGGCTCACCCGTCAGCGGGCTGCGGACGCGGAAGGTCTGCTCGGGCGTACGCGCCGTCTCGGCGGGCGGCGGCCGGACGTCTCGCAGCGAGGGCGTCGGCCGCGTGTTGCTCTTCTGCGTGAAGAACCACACCGCCACCCCCCCGAGGAGCAGGAGGGCGAAGAGGCGCAGGTTTTCTTTCATCGACGACCGTCCGGCGACGAGTGGGCGTCGCAGTGGCAGTGGAGTTGCTGCGGGGGATCATAGCCGCCGGTGTGGAACGGGTGGCACTTCACGAGGCGCCGCGCC
>CAIOSS010000176.1 GCA_903860995.1 uncultured delta proteobacterium
CGCGCGGCGCCGGGCATGGCCCCCGGCGGGCGCGACCCGACGGCCTTCGAGGGGGGCCTCGGCGGCGAGGCCGGGCGCCGCGTGGCGCGCCTCACCGTGGCGGGCATCGAGCGCACGGTGTCGGTGCTGGTGCCGCGCGCCCGCGAGGCGCACCCGCCGCTGCTGGTGCTGCTGCACGGGACCAACGGCAACGGCGAGGGCATCGTGGACGAGTGCGGCGCCGCGCCCGTCGCCGAGCAGCGGGGCTTCGTCCTCGCGGCGCCAGATTCGCGCGAGCCCACCACCGGGGACTGGGACCACGCCGAGGCCGGGGAGCGCTACTGGGAGACCGCGCCCGACCGCGCCCCCGACCACAACCCCGACCTGTTGTTCGTGCGCGCGGTCATCGCCGCGGCGGTGCGCGACCTCGGCGTCGACCCCGCCCGGGTCTTCGTCGCGGGTCACTCCAACGGGGCCTTCTTCGCGTACCTCGTCGCCGCCGCGATGCCCGACCGCGTGACCGCCTTCGCGACCAACTCGGGCGGCCTCGTGCGCTGCGCCACCTCGCAGTCGTGCGCCTTCCGCGCGGGCGCGGCGGCCGACTGCGGGCGCTTCGCGTCGATGCCCGGGTGGTGCGCGTGCAGCGGCCCGGCGCTGCCCATCGAAGTCCCGCGCGCGGGGCGGCGCCCGCCGGCGTACATCGTCCACGGCACCGACGACCCGACGGTGTCGGTGCAGTACAGCTGCGCGCTCGCGTCGGAGCTGCGCGCGGCCGGGCACGAGGTCGAGCTCGCGCTGCGCGCCAACGAGGGGCACTACTGCGACCGGGGATTCACCGCCGCGGCGTGGACCTTCTTCGCGGCCCTACAGCCCTGAAGGGGCGCGGCCGACGCTCAGGGGTCCATCGCCTCGCGCTTGCGGCGCAGGATGCCCACGAAGGCCGCGCGGTCGAGGGTGGCCGCCCCGAGGGCGCGGGCGCGGTCGAGCCACTCGCCCGCGAGGTCGTGGTGCTCGCGGTAGGTGCCGGGGTGCTGCACCGGCGCCCAGGCGACGCCCATCGCCGCCACGAAGGCCGCGAGCTCGCGCGAGCCCTCGGCGCCCGCGAGGTCGGAGATGAGATGCGCGGAGGGGCCCCAGCGGCGGTTGAAGGCGCCGCCCCAGTCGTGGGGCTGATCCATCACGATCATCGCGTCGGAGGAGGGCCGCTAGAGCAGCGGCTCGATGGCGCGCGTGAGCTCTTCCTCCGAGGCCGTGCCCGCGTGGCGCAGGCGCACCTCGCCCTGCCTGTCGACGAGCACCAGCGTCGGGAGCCCCTGGACGTTGAAGGCGCGCGACCCGCGGCCCTCGACGTCATACACCATCACGTAATCGAGGCCGAAGCGCTGGCGGAACGACGGCACCAGCGAGGGGCCGCCCTCGTCGACGTTGACCCCGATGACACGCAGCCCGCGGGGGCCGAAGCGGCGGTGCAGCGAGGCGAGGATGGGGAGCTCGACCCGGCAGGGCGCGCACCACGTGGCCCAGAAATCGAGGAGCACGGGGGAGCCCCGCAGCGCCTGGAGGTGCACCCGCTCGCGGGCCAGCTCGCCGTCGGCGCCCACCGTGGGCAGGTCGAAGTCGGCGGCGGCGCCGTAGCGCTTCGGGCGCAGGCCCAGGAAGAGCAGCGAGCCCAGGAGCACGACGCCGAGCAGGGGGAAGAGCACCCGCTCGGCCAGCAGGCGGTCGACGAGCGACGGAGGCGGTGGGGGAGGTGCCATGGAGGACGCCGGACGATCCCACGATCGGCGCGGGAGGCAAACCCGAGGCTACGGCGCGATCACCCGCGTCGGAGCGCGGAACACCCGGCGCCCCGCGGCCGGCGAGGAGAGCGCGAGGCTCTGCCAGGCGAGGGCGCGCGCGATGGGCTGCGCGGACGCGA
>CAIOSS010000177.1 GCA_903860995.1 uncultured delta proteobacterium
GCCCGTACACCAGGCCGAGGGTGAGGTGGGCCGAGGCGTTCTCGGGGTCGAGGCGAATGGAGCGCTCGAGGTGGGGAATGGCCCCCTCGGCGTTGTTCTCCTCCGCGAACATGGCGCGTCCCAGGTTCAAATCCGCCTGTGATTGCAGTCGTGCTTCTTCACTGACGCCAGCACAGGACCATCCTGCGACAGCAAGCCAACCCACGATCAAGCAAGCGAAGCGACGGTGTTCCGGGCGACCGATGTCATTCGAAGGCATCACGTCACGTTTCTGACCGGGCCGTAGAGCAGCGCATCTAACCGAAGGGTCTGGGATGGGTCAACCAGGAATTTGACAATCCCGGGGGTGAGGGGTGTCAGCCGCGCACCTGCTCTTGCATCCCGAGCAGGGTGTAGAGACGGCGGAGGGCGTCGATGTCGTCGATGGCGACCTTCTCTTCGGCGATGCGGATGTACTGCAGCTCGCGGAGCTGGAGCACGGCGCGCTTGACCGCGTCGACGTCGAGGGAGGCGCGGGCGGAGAGCTCGAGCGGGGACACGGCGATCTGGGCGCCGCCGGAGGTGCGGCCGGTTTCGGCGGCGAGCTTGAGGAGGGTGTTGACGACCTTCGAGGTGGGGTCGCGGAGGAGCACGTTCTCGAGCTGGTCTTCGGAGTCGCGGAGCCGACGGACGAGCTGCTGGACGAGGCGCGTGGCGACCGCGGGCGAGCCGGAGAGGAGCTGGGTGAAGGTGTCGGGGTCGAGGGCCAGAACGACGACGTCGGAGAGGGCGAAGGCGCTGCCGTTGCGGAGGGAGCTCGGGACGAGGGCGACCTCGCCGAAGAGGTCGCCGGGCTTGAGGATGTGCATCGAGCGCTCGACGTTGCGCACGCGCTTGGCGACGCGCACGCGGCCCTCCTGGAGCATGAACACCTCGCGCGCAGCGTCGCCCTCGCGGAAGATCACCTCGCCGTTGGCGTAGCGGCGACCGAAGTGCTCGAGCAGCCGGTCGCGTTCGTTCGGGGAGATGTCGCTCATCGGTGGATGGCGCCGGTTATATCCCCATCGGCCGCAGCGCAGGAAGGCGCGAAAGGTGGGCGAGGGGCGGAGGAATTTGTTGACAGGGCGTCGCAGATCGCTAGAGTGCGCGCCCCGACGCCGGTGTAGCTCAGTCGGTTAGAGCAGGGGAATCATAATCCCAAGGTCGTTGGTTCAATTCCGACCGCCGGTACCCAGAAAGCCCTTCCCCCGAAGGGCTTTCGCAATTCTGGGAAGCGTGCGCCGGACGCGCGTCGAGCACCTCCCGCCCGCTCAGCCTGTGGGGTCGTCGATGGGCGTCAGCGCCTGGTCGGCCACCCGGTAGCGCCGCAGCGCGCCTGGTCCCTCGACCACCGCCGCGGCGCCGAAGATGTGCGCGCGGTCTTCCCCCTCGAAGCGGTCGTCGCGCCGCTGGTGTAGGTGCCCGTGCAGCACGTAGGTGTGCTCCACGGCGCGCAGCACCGGGTGCATCGCCGCATGGTCGAGCAGCCCGTCGAACCAGTGCCACGCCGCGCGGTGCACCTTCGTGGGCGGGTGGTGCTGCGCGAGCACCGCCGCCACGCCCCTGCGCGCCGCGGCCTGCACGGCGAGCCCGATAGACCGGCGCTCGGGCGTGGAGACCTCCCCCGCCGAGCGCCACCAGCGCTGCACCCGGGTGGTGGAGACCGGCGCCAGCACCACGTCGGCGAGCTCGATCACAGCGCCGGGCGAGCTGGTGCGCGCGTAGGGGCGCAGCGGCCCCGCGAGGGCGTCGAGCCAGGCGCTCGCGGACGAGTACACGTCGTGGTTGCCCGGGAGCAGGGTCACCCGCGCGGGGTCGATGCCCCCGTCGACGAGCACCTCCGCGAGCACCTCGAACTGCGCGAGGGTGCCCTCCTCGGTGAGGTCGCCCGTCACGACGAGGTGGTCGAAGCCGAGCGTGACCGCGTGGCGCAGCGCCTCCGCGAACGACCTCCGCCGCGCGCCCTCGTCGACCACCCGTCCGAGGGAGAGGTAGCCCCGGCGCACGATGGGGCCGAGCCCTGCGCCCCGGTGCGTCGCGGGCTCGAGCAGGTGCACGTCGCTGAGGTGTGCGATGACGCTCACGTGGACTCCACTGCCCCGGTGTGGCGCCGCCGGGGGCGTGCGTCCAGGGGAGAGTTGGGGAGCGGAGGGTTCGGTGGGGACTACGGGCTCGCGCGCGGGATGATGCACCCGCGCAGCGGCGGGGGCGTCAGCTCGGAGATGACGTAGGAGCCGGACGCCGAGGTCATCGGACCGATGGTGTCCTGGAAGTAGGTGCAGACCACGTAGCCCGTGGTCATCACCACCAGCGGGAGCCAGCCCAGGGAACGTTCGCTCTTCGCCGCCATGCGCAATCGCAGGCTAGCGCACGATCGCGCAGGCTGTCGATGGAGTGGGGAGGGGGGACAGGGGAGAGGGCCCGGGGAAGGCCGGGAGGCGGGGAGGGGACCCGCTCAGCGCGGGTTGCGGTTGCGGTTGCGCCGGCTCCCGGTGTCGCGGATGTCGCCCGGGTCGGCCGTTGCGGCGGACTGGGTCACGGTGTCGGACGATTGCGCTGGGTCGAGGATCACGAACTCCACGCGGCGGTTGCGGGCGCGCCCGACGACGGTCTGGTTCGCCGTGATGGCGCGGTCGGGGCCGAAGCCCTGAGCCTCCATGCGGGTCGCGTCGATGCCGTGCTCGGTGAGCCAGCGCATCACCGCGATGGCGCGGCGGTTGGACAGGTCGACGTTATGGTCATGGTCGCCGCGGTCGTCGGTGTGGCCCTCGACGCGGATGCGGCGGATGAACCCGGCGGCGCGCAGTACGCCCGCAACGCTCGACAGGATCGCGAAGCTCTGCGGCTTGATGGTGTCCCGGTCGGTGTCGAAGAACACCGGACTCATGATGTTGATGCGCCCGCTGCTCATGGCGATGTCGCGGCGCGGGCAGCCGTTGAGGGCAGGGGTCTCTGAAGGCACACCCGGCACGTCTGGGCACGCGTCCGTGGCGTCGGGTACCATGTCACGGTCGCGGTCGGCCAGCGGGCAGCCGACGCGCGCCGGGTCGGGGAAGGGGCCGCGGTGCACGTCGGGGCACACGTCGTCGTGGTCGAGGACGGTGTCGTGGTCGCGGTCGCCGTCGGGGCAGCCGCGGCGGTCGGGGTCGGGGTGGTCGCCCATCGGCGTGGTGACGCACTGGTCGTCGGGGTCGAAGACGCCATCGCTGTCGCTGTCGGGCAGGGGGCAGCCGCGGCGCGTGGGGTCGGGGTGCTCGCCCTGCGGAACGGTCACGCAGATGTCGTCGGGGTCGAAGACGCCGTCGCCGTCGGTGTCGAGCAGGGGGCAGCCGCGGCGCGCGGGGTCGGGGTGCGCGCCCTGCGGGGTGTCGGGGCAGATGTCATCGGAGTCGAGCACGCCGTCGTGGTCGCGGTCGCCGGGCTCGGCGGGCCGCTCGCGGGTGACCGGGGCGTACGCGACGGAGAGCAGGCCGCGCCCGGCGGGGATGCCGTAGCCGCGCTCGAGGCCGACGCCGCCGCCGAGGCCGACGAGGATGGTGTCGGAGATGAGGTAGTGCGCGCCGAGCATGACCTCGCCGCCCCACTGACCGGTCTGGAAGGCCGCGCTCCCCTGGCCGCGGCCGGCGGGCAGGTCGCGCACGGCCGAGAAGACGTAGGCCTCCGGGCCGATGGTGAGGTTGTCGTCGAGGGCGACGAAGCCGAGGGCGGCGTTGA
>CAIOSS010000178.1 GCA_903860995.1 uncultured delta proteobacterium
CCCCCGCCTCTCACCATCGCCCATCTGGAGTCCACCGCTGCGATGACCGCCCCGACCACCCGGCCGACCACCGAAGGGACCTTCGCCAAGACGCCGTTGCCCAACGTGCTGCTCTACGCGCGCGAAAAGAAGATGACGGGCTCCTTCGTGGTGCGTAACCCGCCGCCCACCCCGGGGTCCGAGGAGGACGACGGCGTAGGAGAGTCGATCCTGGTGATGGAGGGCGGCGCCGTCGTGGCGGTGCAGCTCACGCGCTTCGCGCAGAACCTCGCGTGGGTGCTGCACGACCTCGGGCTGCTGACGGACGACGCGTTCATCAAGTCGCAGCAGGCCCTCGACGAGCCCGGCGCCCTGGAGATCCCGACGCTCTTGCGGTTGCGCGCGGCCGACCCGACCACCCTCGAGACCGCCCTGCGCGAGCAGCTCCGCCGCAAGGTGGCCGCGCTCTTCGGCAACCCGCAAGGCACCTACGCCTACTACGCCGACGTCGACCTGCTCGGCAGCGACGCCCGCGCCCGCGCCCCGCAAGACGTCTTCCCCATCGTGTGGCGCGGCTTCCGGCAGTCGCCGCCCACCGAGGCCGCCATGGCGATGGTCTTCGACAAGATCGGCCAGCGCGGCCTGCGCCTGCGCGAGGGCCACGAGTTCGAGCGCTTCGAGTTCGGAGTCGAGCTGGGGCTCGCGCCCACGCAGCTGCGCACCGCGCCGTCGAGCCCCGAGCAGCTCCTGGGCCTCGCGCCCGACCCTGCGCTCGTCCGCACGATGCTCTACCTCCTGGCGCTCACCAAGCAGATCGAGGCCGTGCCGCTGACGTCGGTGCAGGCCTCCGTGGGGGCGCCCATCACCGCGAGCACCGCCCCGAAGACGAAGGGCGAGCCTACCTCCACCCCCCCGACCGGCGAGGCCGCGACCGCCGACCTGAAGGCCAAGGAGGCCCGCACCCACCTCGGGCGCATGGAGAACTGGACCTACTTCGAGATGTTCGACCTCAACGCGTCGGCCTCGATGGAGGACATCCGCGGCCGCTACGCCGCCGTGCTCGCCCCCTGGCACCCCGACCGCGTCGCCAGCGCCGAGCTCCGCGGGCTCTACACGGAGATCTTCAACCTCTACAACTACGCCTTCACGGTGCTCTCCGACGCCGCGAACCGCTCGCAGTACGAGGAGACCATCGCCGGCGGCGGCGGCACGCCCGCGGCGCAAAAGCGGGTCAACGCGGTGCTCGACACCGTGCAGGAGGCCCACCGCGCGGAGATCGCCCTCAAGCGCAAGGACTACGTCGAGGCCGAGCGCATGCTCCGGCGGGTGCTCGAGACCAACCCCGACGACATCGCCGTCAACGCCATGCTCTGCCAGTGCCTGCTCGAGACCAACCCCGCGCCGCACCTCGACGACATCGTCACGCGGCTCGCGAAGATCCTCCGCACCACCGACAGCAGCGACCAGGCCCAGTACCTCATGGGGATGGTGTGCAAGGTGAAGAGCGACAAGCGCTCGCTCGGGTTCTTCCGCAAGGCCCTGGAGATCAACCCGAACAACCTCGACGCCCAGCGCGAGGTGCGCATCGCCGATATGCGCCGGGACGCCCGCCGCGACGCGGCCAACAACCCGATGACCAAGATCACGGGCTTCCTCACCGGCATCTTCGGCGCGAAGAAGTAAATCCCCCGATCAGGGGTGCGTGACCGCCACCCCGACCACCATCCCCTGCCCCGTCACCTGCGCCGTCGGCACCACCGAAGCCGCCTCGGCGTGGCGCCCGATGGCGAAAAGGTCACCGCCCCCAGCAGCAGTCCCCCGAGGCCGAACGCCGCGGTGCGCTGCGCGCCCTCCGCGTTGATCTCGCCGTCGCGCACGGCGTGGGCGAGCATCACCCCGCCGCCCATGAGCACCCCCAGCCCGACCGCCCCGGCGCCCACGAGCCGCATCGTCCGGACCGACGGGCGCACCGCGCCGCGGACCACCAGCGCCGTCGTGAAGAGCCCCAGCTCGCCCGCGAGGGCCCACGCGCCGAAGCCCACCCCGCAGCGCGCGGCGCCGCAGAGCAGGCCCCCCAGCAGCGCGCCGCCGACGCCGCCCGTCGCCACGAAGAGCGCGTCCGCGGGGGGCGCGTCGGTGAGGTGCCCCACCAGAAGGCCGAGCGCCACGCCCGAGGTCGTGCCGATGAAGGTCGCCCACCCGGAGAGCGTCGTCCCGACGGGGAAGTCCTCGCCCCGCACCCACGTCGCGATGGACGTCGCCGCGAGGTACCCCATGAGCCCGCCGGCGCCCGCGGAGAGACCGCGCCCGCGGCGCATCGGGAAGCGTCGCTCGAGCAGCAGCGCGCCCACCGGGAGGGCGACCGCGAGGGCGCCCGGGAGGATCCAGTAGGTCTCGGGGTTGGGGTCGTTGATGGTGCGCCCGAAGGCGCCAAGGTTGAACGCCGTGCCCAGGCGCAGCCCGTAGGTGGCCGTGAGCAGCCCGAAGAGCACGCGCTCGTCGCGGGCCATGCGGGTGCTCACCGCCGGCGCCGGGTGCGGCGTCGGCGCCGGGAGGGTCTGCGCGCCCGCCGAGGCCCCGAGCGCCAGCGCCGCCGCGCCCACGGACCACCGCGCGCGGAGGGTCACGGCTGCAGCGCCCCGGCCGCGAGCAGGGCCCCCACCGCCAGCGCGAGCAGCACCCGGTAGACGCCGAACACCTGGAGCCCGTGGCCGCGCAGCCAGGAGAGCATCCAGCGCACCGCGAGAACCGCGGACACCGCCGCCGCGAGGAAGCCCACCGCGAGGTTGAGCGAGCCGTAGGCGTGCAGCATCACCGAGCCGCTCTTGAGGAGCTTGTACCCCGTGGCCGCGCTCAGGGTGACCAGGCCGAGGAGGAAGCTGTACTCCAGCGCGGCCTCCATGGAGAGCCCCACCAGCAGGCCCGCGGCGAGGGTGACCAGCGAGCGCGAGGTGCCGGGCCACATGGCGAGGCACTGCGCGAGCCCGATGATCACCGCGTCGCGGGCGGTGAGCTCGGAGAGCGCGCGGCCCGGGCGGCGGTCGCGCTTCGCGGCGCTGAGCCCGAGGATGGCGACGCCGCCGACGAACCACGCGACGACGATGGGGTAGAGCCCGAAGAGCAGGCGCTCGATGGCGGCGTTGAAGAGCTTGCCCAGCACGGCGGCGGGCAGGAAGCCCAGCACCACGTGGAGGGCCAGCGAGCGCCCCGCGGGGTCACGCCCGAGCACCCCGAGGATCATCGCGCGCACCCGCTGGGAGAACACCCCGAGCACCGCGGCGATGGCCCCGAGCTGCACGCAGATGGCGAAGGCGTTGGCCGCCTCGCTCGCGGGGATGCCGAGCGCGCGCTGCGCCAGGATGAGGTGCGCCGTGGAGCTCACCGGGAGGTACTCCGTGAGGCCCTCGACCACGCCCAGGATCAGGGCCTCCCACCAGGACATCATCGGCGGCACCACACGGGGCGCGTTGTACCGCACACCCGTGCGGGGCCGCGATATGTTCCCATGCCATGCGAAGACCTTCCCTGGGCGCGCTGCTCGTCGTGGCGCTCGGCTGCACCGGGCGCCCGCCGCGGTACCCCATCACCGACCCCGCGATGGCCCTGCGGCACATCACCGCCCGCGAGGCGCGGGTGCACAGCATCCGGGCCCACGGCTCGGCCGACCACTTCGGCCCGCAGGGGCGCATCCGCGGCGAGGTGTACGTCTTCGTCCAGCGGCCCGACCACGTGCGGGTCGACACCCGCGCCTTCGGCACGACCGTGAGCACCCTGCTCTCCGACGGCCGGCACCTCGCCATGGCGGACCTGCGCGGCGGCAACTTCTACGTCGGCGACGCGCGGCCCTGCGTGGCGGCGCAGCTGCTCGGCATCCCGATGGAGTCCGCCGAGGTGGTCGCGGTGCTCGCGGGCGGCCCCCCGGTCATCGAGGGCGACCGGCGCATCCGCTGGGACGACGGCCACTACGTGGTCGACATCGCGGGGCGCGGCGGCGCGGCGGAGTCCCTCTGGCTGGAGGTCACCGACGCCGAGCGGGAGGGCGCCCGGCCCGACGCCCAGCGCCCGCGGCCCACGCGCGCGGAGCTGCGCGACGCCCGCGGGGTGCGCGCCGTGCTCACCTTCGAGGACTACACCGAAGTCGAGGGCGTGGCCTTCCCGCGGCGGGTGCGCGTGGAGATCGAGCGCGACGGCATCGACCTCGTGGTGCGCTACCGCGAGATCACCCTCGACCCCGAGCTGCCCGACGACGTCTTCGACCAGACCCCCAACCCCGGGCTCCCGGTGACCCAGGTCGACTGCGCCGCCAACACCGTGCCGCCCTCGCCCGCCGCCCCGCCGCCCGCGCCCGCCCCCTGACGCCGGAGGCCGGATTCGCGCGGCGGGCCTTGCGCGGAGGCGGCGCGGCGGGCGGGCTACAGCGCCTCGGCGGAGGTCGAGCTCGCGCGGGTGACCCAGGTGCCCGTCATCGAGGAGAGCGCGCTGCGCTTCGACGGCACCCAGGCCTACGCGCAGCCCTGCGGGGGGGGCCGCGAGCGCCCGGTGACCGTCGGGGTCTCGGACGGGGTGCGCATCCAGGTGACCAGCGGCTTGAGCCCCGGCGACTGCGTGCGGGAGCGCCAGGCGCGCTGACGGGGCATCGGCCGTCGCGCGCGGGCTCCGTGGTAGCAATAAGGGCCCACGAACCCCGACGAGGTCGAGAGATACCCCCGTGATGATCCGACGCAACCACCGCCGCCCCCTCCTGGTCGTCGCGACGCTCGCGCTCGTCGCGGGCACCGCCCTGGCCTTCGACGCCGCCACGGTCGCGCGCGCCCACACCGGCGACCGCAACCTCGTGCGCGCCGACCTCATGGCCGCCGCGCTCGCCAGCGAAGACCTCTCCGGGGCCAACCTCACCAGCGCCAACCTCGCGCGCGCCGTACTGACGGGCGCCAACCTCACCGGCGCCAACCTCTCCGACGCGCGGCTCGCCTCGGCCAACCTCAGCGGCGCCAACCTCACCGGCGCCAACCTCACCGGCGCCCACCTGGAGAGCGCCAACCTCTCGGGGGCGCGCCTCTCGGGGGCCACCCTCGCGCACGCGTCCCTCACCGGGGCCACGCTCAACGGCGCCGACCTCACCGGCGCCCTCCTCACCACAACCAACCTCCGCGGGGTGCACAGCGACGCCGCCACGGTCTGGCCCGCGGGCTTCGCGCACCCCGACCCCGACCCTGCGCCCGCCGACGCGGGTGCTCCCGCGGACGTGCCCGCGACCCGGGCCCGCCGCCGCCGCTGAGCGTCGCCCTCGCCCGCGGCGATGGCGCGGCTCCCACTGCCCCGGCGTTTCGACATAGCATCGCGGTCGCGCGAGGGCCGACCACGGCGGATCGTCCCCACTGGCGCAGGGGTACCCCACACGGTGACGTCACTTCGCAGGCTCCTCGGGTTCGTTCTGGCGATCGCCCTCTTCGTCGCGGTCGAGCGGCTCACCCGCGCCACCGCGGGCGAGTACGCCGTGCGCGTGCTGGCGATGTGCGGCGTCAACGCCATGCTCGCCGTCTCGCTCAACCTCGTGAACGGCACCACGGGGCAGTTCTCCATCGGCCACGCGGGCTTCATGGCCGTCGGCGCCTACGCCGGGGCCATCACCTCGCACGCCCTCGGCCCCTCGCTCGGGCACTCCGCCCCGGGCCTCGCGCTGCTCGTCTCGTGCCTCGTCGCGATCGTCTGCGCGGGCCTCGCGGGCGTCGTCGTGGGCGTCCCCTCGCTGCGCCTCCGCGGCGACTACCTGGCCATCGTCACCCTCGGCTTCGGCGAGATCATCCGCATCTCCATCGAGAGCATCGCGGCGCTCGGCGGCTCGCAGGGATGGCCCATCGGCGCCGAGAGCATCCCGGCCACGGCCACGCTCCCGTGGATCTGGGGCGGCGCCCTGGTCACGGTGCTGGTCATCGGCAACCTCACGTACAGCTCCTACGGCCGGGCCCTCACGGCCATCCGTGAGGACGAGATCGCCGCCGAGGCCGCGGGCATCCCCACCACCCGCTACAAGGTCCTGGCCTTCGCCATCAGCGCGATGTTCACGGGCCTCGCGGGCTCGCTCTACGCCCACGACGCCACCGGCGGGCAGCACATCGACCCGGGCTCCTTCCGGCTCGACCGCTCGGTCGACATCCTGGTGATGATCATCTTCGGCGGCCTCGGCAGCATCACCGGCGCCGTGCTCGGCGGCGTGGTGGTGGCGGTGTCCCTGGAGCTTCTCCGGGAGTTCCAGGGCTACCGGCTCATCGTGTACGCCCTGCTGATGATCGGCCTCATGTTGGTCCGCCCGCAGGGGCTGCTCGGCAACCGCGAGCTCAACGTGCGGCGCTTCTTCCCCTTCAAGCGCGCGGTGTCGGCGTGAGCGCGCTGCTCTCCCTCTCCAACCTGGAGATGGCCTTCGGCGGCCTGCGCGCCGTCGGCGGCGTGAGCTTCGAGGTCTCCGAGAAGGCCATCTTCGGGCTCATCGGGCCCAACGGCGCGGGCAAGACCACGGTCTTCAACTGCGTGACCGGCGTCTACGCGCCCACCGGCGGGATCATTACCTTTCAAGGTAAGCCCATCGGCGGTCTGCCGGCGTGGAAGATCGCCGACCTCGGCATCGCGCGCACCTTCCAGAACATCCGTCTCTTCGGGCAGATGTCGGTGATCGAGAACGTGCTGGTCGCGAGCCACCGCGGGACGAAGGCCTCGCTGCTCGACGTCATCGCGCGCACCGACCGCTACGCCGCCGACGACGCCGCGATGCGCGCCAAGGCGATGGACCTCCTCGCCTTCTTCGAGCTCGACGACAACGCCGGGCAGCTGGCGTCGTCGCTGCCCTACGGCGACCAGCGGCGGCTGGAGATCGCCCGGGCGCTGATGCTCGACCCGCGGGTGCTGCTGCTCGACGAGCCCGCCGCGGGGCTCAACAGCGCCGAGGCGAAGGTGCTGGAGGGGCAGATCCGCACGCTGCGCGACCGCTTCGACCTCACGGTGGTGCTGGTCGAGCACAACATGCAGGTGGTGATGGGGGTCTGCGAGGAGATCCACGTGATGGACCGCGGCGAGACCATCGCCCACGGCGTCCCCGCGGCGGTGCAGACCGACCCGAAGGTGCTGGAGGCCTACCTCGGCGCCGGTCACGACGCGGTCACTGCGCCCCGCGAGGCGCCCTCGGAGACGCCCGCGGAGGTGCTGCTCTCGGTGAAGGACCTCCAGGTGGCCTACGGCGGCATTCAAGCCGTGAAGGGCATCTCGCTGGAGGTGCGGCGCGGCGAGCTGGTGGCGCTCATCGGCGCCAACGGCGCGGGCAAGACGACGACGCTCAAGGCCATCGCGCGGATGCTCCCGCTGAAGGCCGGCGCGGTGAGCTTCGAGGGCAAGAGCCTCGCGGGGGTGGAGGCGCACACGCTGGTGGCGATGGGCGTGGCGATGGCCCCGGAGGGCCGCGCGATCTTCCCCAACCTGACCGTGCGCGAGAACCTGGAGATGGGCGCGTACACGGTCGACGACCGGGGCGCGATCGCGGCGCGCATGGACGAGGCCGTGGCGCTCTTCCCCCGGCTGGGCGAGCGCATGGCGCAGCTCGGCGGCACGCTCTCGGGCGGCGAGCAGCAGATGCTGGCCATCGCGCGGGCGCTGATGTCGGGGCCGAAGCTGCTGATGCTGGACGAGCCCTCGCTGGGCATCGCGCCGGTGCTGGTCGACCAGATCTTCGAGGCGATCGACCGCATCCGCCGCAAGGGGCTGACCATCCTGCTGGTGGAGCAGAACACCCGGCGGGCGCTGGCGGCGGCGCAGCGGGCCTACGTGCTGGTGACCGGCGAGGTGGTGCTCTCGGGCGACGCGGCGACGCTGGCGCGCGACCCGCGGGTGCAGGGCGCCTACCTCGGCGAGGGCGTGCACATTGACTGAGCGGGCGGGCGGTGCGCTGACGCCGCGGGTGCTGGTGGTCGACGACGACGCGGCCATCTGCGAGCTGCTGGAGACGGTGCTCACGAAGGACGGCTGCACCGTCGACACGGAGAGCGACCCCACGCAGGCCGAGGCGCGGGTGCGCGGCGGGGCGTACCACCTGCTGCTGCTGGACGTGATGATGCCGCGCCAGGACGGCCTGGAGACGCTGCGCCGGGTGCGCGCCCTCGACCGCGACCTGGCCGTGGTGATGATCACGGGCTTCCCCTCGGTGGAGACGGCGGTGCAGGCGATGCAGATGGAGGCGATGGACTACCTGCGCAAGCCCTTCACCGTGGAGGCGCTGCGCGCGGTGGTGACGCGGGTGCTGCGTCGGCGGGGATTGCTCCGGGCCCCGGAGGAGCAGGTGCTGAAGGCCATCGGCGAGGCGGTGCGCACGCGCCGGCACGGGCTGGGGCTCACCCTGAAGGACCTCGGGCGGAGGGCGGACCTCTCGGTGTCGCAGCTGTCCCAGGTGGAGCGCGGAGAGGGCAGCGCGAGCGTGTCGGCGCTCTACCGGCTCGCGGTGGCCCTGGGCGTTCCCATGAAGGAGCTGTTCGGGGACCTGTAGCGCGCCGTTGGGATCCGCCCGCCTGCGTCGTCAGTCCCCGTATCTCGCCCGAAGCGAGGTCGGTGGGGAGATCAGTGGCTCAAGAGGTGTTGATCCATGTCGGACCGAGGCAGCGTGGCGCGGCGCGAGCCAGGCAAGGAAGAGCGATGAAACCGCACTCCCTGTGCGGTGAATCGCTCTGACGCCGCATGGCGAC
>CAIOSS010000179.1 GCA_903860995.1 uncultured delta proteobacterium
CCTCCTCCCCCCCTGTATGGGGTCGAGGTAGAGACGAGGAGGACGGGAGAAGCGGAGGGGGAGGGGGAGGGAGGGCGGAGCCTCCGCCGCGGCCGATCACGCGGAGCGCGTCGACCGTCGGCGGGAGCTCAACCGTGCGGGACTACGGGTTGGTGAACGAGCCGGCGCAGAAGCCGACCGTCTCTTGCGGGAAGCACGAGAGGCCGCCGCGCAGGGTGGAGCTGCCCTCATGGTGCCAGTACCAGCGGTTGCGCTGCGGCGAGAACGTGAACGAGCACATGTCCGACAGACCGCTGAAGGTCGTGTTGGGGAACGTGTTGATCGTCGTGGTCACGCCGGTCGGCACCGCGGTGCGGGCGATGGTGTTCGGGTTCTGCACGTAGTCGACGTACAGGACGCCGCCGAAGAACTCGGCGGTGCCCCAGAACGCCCAGCTCTCGCAGCCGGAGTGCGTCGGGACGGCCATCGCGCCGCGGTCGAGCACGGTGCCCGAGGCGAACGAGATGTCGTAGGCGCGGCCGGCGGCGAGGATCACCGCGCGGTCCCAGCCCGAGAAGATGCCCGTGCCGGAGCCCAGGACGAGCGCCTGCGACAGGGCGACGGTGCGCCCCGGGAGGAGGGCGCCGGTGTTGCCGTTGACCTCCAGGAGGTGCGTGGCGGTGCCGCCGCCGAAGGGCATCGGGACCGTGGCGCTGGTGCCGAAGACGTAGACCGTGCCGTTGCGGAGGTTCTGCACCAGCGAGTCGAGCTGCCGCGGGGTCGTCGCCAGGGCCGCGCCGTTGGCGAGGTCCGCGGTGCTGAAGCGCCCGGTGGCGACGTCGCCCGTGTAGAACACGTTCGTGGTCGAGGCGGCGATGCCGCCGCGGTCGTCGTCCGTGATCGCGTTGTGGTCGAGCGACGTGCACGCGGTGCTGGTCAGCGACCCGATGCGGAACGAGTCGTTCGGGAAGCTGAACGCCGCCGTGCAGTACCCGATGGTCTCGTCGCCGTTACGGAACTGCGAGCTGCCCTCGTGGTGGAAGTACCAGCGGTTGTTCGACGGCTGCACCGTGAACGAGCACATGTCCGCGAGGCTCGAGAACACGGCGAGCGTCGCGACGGTGCCCGAGGGGACCGACGTGCGCACGACGGTCGTCGAGTTGGCGACGTAGTCGATGTAGAGCTGGCCGCCGAAGAACTCCATGGTTCCCCAGTAGGCCCAGCTCTCGCAACCGGAGCGCGCCGGGTTGGGCATCGCGCCGAGGTCGGCCACGACGCCGTTGCCGAGGATGTGGAAGAAGCGCGAGCCCGTGTGGACGCCCATGCGGTCGTAGCCCGAGAAGATGCCGGTGCCGCTGGGCATCGTGATCGGGGTCGAGAGCGCGATGGAGTTCCTGGTCAGGGCGCCGGTGGCGCCGTTGATCTCGATGAGGTGCGTCGCGGTGCCGCCGCCGACGGGCATCGGGACCGAGGCGCTGGTGCCGAAGGTGAACACCTGGCCGGTGCGCAGGTTGCTCACGAGGGCGTCGTACTGGCGGCCGACGCCGACGCCGCCCGCGAGGTTCGCGAGGGCGAAGCGGCCGGTGGCGCTGTCACCCGTGTAGAACACGTTCGTCGGCGAGACGGCGATGCCGCCGCGGTCGTCGCCGGTGACGTTGTTGTGCTCGATCGCCGCGCAGCTCGACGACGAGAGCGCGTCGATGCGGAACGACAGGCCCGGGATGGCCGTGACGCAGGCGCCCGCGGTGCAGGTCTGCGTGGCCGAGCAGCGCACGTCGCAGCCGCCGCAGTTGTTGACGTCCACCGCGGTCGGGATGCAGGTGCCGCCGCAGAGGGTGGTGCCCGCCGCGCAGACGCACGCGCTGCCCGCGCAGACGCGGCCGCCGGTGCAGACGGTGCCGCAGGCGCCGCAGTTGTTGGCGTTGGTCGCCGTGCTCACGCACGCGCCGTTGCAGAGCGTGGTGCCCCTCGGGCAGGTACCCGTGGTCACCGCGAGGTCGAAGCCCGCGCCCGCGGCGCAGCTGTCGACGAAGAGCACGTGGAGGCCCGCGCCGGGGGCGAGCGTGGCGGCGAGCGTCGCGTTGGCGCCGCAGGCGGCGTTGGCCGCGCAGGCCGCGGTCGGGGTGCGGGCCGCGCTGCGCTGGTCGAGGGTCAGGTTGGTCAGCCCGCGGCCGTTGCCGACGGCGCTGATCGGGAGCGCCGTCGCGTCGGGGCACGAGATGGCGTAGTAGGTGACCTCGGGGCCGGTCGAGCAGCAGGCGCCGGTGATGACGCTGGCGCCCGCGAGGGTGTTCGACGTGGTGAAGGTCGAGCCCGGGGTGATGGTCACGCGCTGGAGCACGTTGTTCGCCGGGAGGTGGTGGAAGCGGATGGACGACTCGCCGCCGTCGCGGCAGCCCGAGAGGACGAGGTGGTACGTGCCCGCGGGGAGGAGCGCGGCGATCTGCGCGTCGGCGCCGTTGGCGAAGGCGCAGCCCGCGAGGCCGCCGTCGTCGTTGCAGGTCGCGCCGCTCGGCAGGTTGGCGCTGGCGATGTTCGCGCCCGCGGTGGTCTGGAGGAAGAGCGACGGGTCGAGGCCCGTGGCCGACGTGGTGTCGGCGTAGACGATCTCCTGCTGGGCCAGCGTGAAGCTGTAGAACACGTCACGGCCCGAGGTGCAGCCGCACGACCCGGAGGTGCTGTTGTTCGCCGCGGAGGTGTTCACGACCACCGTCGCCGACGGGGCGCGGGTGTCGATCGTGATCGCGCCGACGCGGTTGTCGTTCGGCGGCGGGCCCGCGGTGCAGACGCCCGCGGTGCAGGGCGCGGTGCCGGGGCACACGCGGCCGCACATGCCGCAGTTGGTGTTGCTGGTGCGCGCGTCGATGCAGGCGCCGCCGCAGAAGGTGAGCCCCGTCGGGCAGTTGCACGCGCCGGCCTGGCAGGTCTGCGCCGCCGGGCAGGCGTTGCCGCAGGTGCCGCAGTTGGCGTTGTTGGCGCGGGTGTCGACGCAGGCGCCGCGGCAGGAGGTCTGGCCCGCGGGGCAGGCGCAGACGCCGGCCTGGCAGGTCTGGCCGCCGGCGCACGCGTTGCCGCAGGTGCCGCAGTTGGCGTTGTCGGTGCGGGTGTTGAGGCACGCCGTGCCGCAGGCCGTCTGGCCCGTCGGGCAGGTGCACATGCCGCCGGCGCAGGTCTGGGCCATGCCGCAGGCCACGCCGCAGCCGCCGCAGTTGGCGTTGCTGGTGCCGGTGTTGACGCAGGTGCCGCCGCAGAGGGCGGTGCCCGACGGGCAGGCGCAGGCGCCGGCCGCGCAGGTCTGCCCCGCGGGGCAGGCGTTGCCGCAGGCGCCGCAGTCGGTCGCGCTGGTCTGCGTGTTGACGCAGGTCGCGGTCGCGCCGGTGCCGCAGGCGGTCTGGCCGCTCGGGCAGGCGCAGGTGCCGGCGACGCAGGTCTGGCCGGCGGCGCAGGCGTTGCCGCAGGCGCCGCAGTTCATGGCGTTGGCCTGGGTGTCGATGCAGGTCGCGCTGGCGCCGCTGCCGCAGAGCTGCTGCGTGCCGGGGCAGGCGCAGCGGCCCGCGGTGCAGGTCGAGCCGCCGACGCAGGCGTTGCCGCAGTCGCCGCAGTTGGCGTTGCTGGTCTGCCCATCGACGCACGCGCCGGAGCAGGAGAGCTGGCCGCCCGCGCAGCCGCAGCGGCCCGCGGTGCAGACCTGCCCGGCCTCACAGGCGGTGCCGCAGCTGCCGCAGTTGGCGGCGCTGGTCTGGGTGTCGACGCAGGTGGCGGTCGCGCCGGTGCCGCAGCGGACGTTGGGGGCCGCGCACTCGGTCACGCAGGCGCCGGCCACACAGGCCTGGGTGGCGGTGCAGGCGGTGCCGCAGGCGCCGCAGTTCGCGCGGTCGGACTGGGCGTCGACGCAGGTGGCGCTGGCGCCGGTGCCGCACGCGATGCGGCCGGGCGGGCAGACGCAGGCGCCGGCGGTACAGGTCTGGCCCGTGCCGCAGGCGGTGCCGCACATGCCGCAGTTCGTCCCGCTGGTCATCGGGTCGACGCACGTGCCGCCGCACTCGATCTGGCCCGTGAGGCAGGGGGTGCCCACGTCGGTGCCCGCGTCGGCGCCGGTGTCGGTCTCGGTGCCCGTGTCCTTCGGGTTGCCCGTGTCGACCGGGGTGCCCGCGTCCTCGGGGGTGCCGGTGTCGACCGGGGGATTGCCCGTGTCGACGGGCGGGTTGCCCGTGTCGTCCGGGGTGCCCGTGTCTGCGAGCGTCCCGGTGTCTTCGACGACCGGCACGTCGGGCGTATTGTTGGCGGGGGGATCGCTGCTACAGGCAGCGAGGAGGGCAGTGCACACCAGCCAGGGTGTCTGCCTCAACCACGATGAACTCATGAAGCCTCCTGATTGTCCCTGGAGCGTGGGTGATGTACCCGCCTGGCGTTCTCCCCGTGAACCCACGGCGCCCGGCCAAGGCCCACATCACTCGCCCTCGGACCGCGCAGAGGTACTTCCATCCCCCCCTCCACGGCAAGCACCCCTCGCCGCCTTCGGTCGCTCAATTTCCCTGAATTTCAGGAGGGCTGTTGAAACCCACGGGAGCGTCCGCCGGGCGGCGGCCCGACCCGCGTCACGGCGTGTCGGTCAGCCCGCGAGCTCGATGACCGTCCCGACGTTCTCGCCGCGCAGCACCCGCTCGATGTTGCCGTGCTCGGCGAGCTTGAACACCCGGATCGGGAGCTTGTTGTCCCGGCACAGGGTGACCGCCGTGGTGTCCATCACCCCGATCTTCTGCGTGATGAACTCGTCGAAGCTCATCCGCGGGAAGAACTTCGCGTCGGGGTTCTTCTTCGGGTCGCTGTCGTACACCCCGTCGACCTTGGTGGCCTTGCAGAGCGCGTCGGCGTGGATCTCCATCGCCCGCAGCGCCGCCGCCGTGTCCGTCGAGAAGTACGGGTTGCCCGTGCCCGCGGCGAAGATCACCACGCGGCCCTTCTCCAGGTGCCGCACCGCGCGCCGGCGGATGTACGGCTCGGCCACCTTGGGCATCTCGATGGCCGTCTGCACCCGCGTCGGCACGCCGCGCTTCTCCAGGGCGTCTTGCAGGGCCAGGGCGTTCATCACCGTGGCCAGCATGCCCATGGAGTCGGCGGTCGAGCGGTCCATCCCCGAGGCGCTGCCGCGCAGTCCCCGGAAGATGTTGCCGCCGCCCACCACGAGGGCGAGCTGCACCCCGAGGGTGCGCCAGACGTGGGCGAGCTCGTCGGCGAGGAGCCCGATGGCCTCCGGGTCGAGCCCGAAGCCGCCCTCCTGCGAGCACAGGGCCTCGCCCGACATCTTGAGCAGGATGCGGCGGTACTTCACCCCCGGCGCAGGAGGGGGCGGCGCGATGGTGC
This sequence comes from uncultured delta proteobacterium, assembly GCA_903860995.1. Classification (GTDB taxonomy): domain Bacteria; phylum Myxococcota_A; class Polyangia; order Polyangiales; genus SCUS01. The sequence goes on from CAIOSS010000179.1 coordinate 5,344, forward strand.
GGAGATCCGTGGGGTTCATCGGGCGGAGACGACTACTCGACCTCTCCCGGCGTCACAAGCGCCGATCGGCCCGATCAGTGGGCGCGGACGATCTCGACCCGGTTGGGGTACACCCTCGCGACCAGCTTCGCGCTGGCGTCGAAGATGCCCATGAGCCCGCGGGGGATGTGCAGCAGCGAGGGGTGCTCGTACTCCAGCACGGCGGCCGTGGCGCTGGCCGTCTCGGCGCCCGTCGGGGCGGTGAGGGTGAGCTTGCCGGGGCTCGCCGTGCCCACCGCGGAGATCTCCTCGGTGACGATGCCGGCGTTCATGAGCAGCTGGCGCGCGATGCGGGCGCGCCCGTCGCGGCCCACCAGCACCGGGGCCTCGGTGGAGTGCGAGCTGAGATCCCCTTCGCCGCTCGCGTCGGTGCTCGTGCTCACCGGGGGGATGGAGAGCTGGTTGCGCATCGAGTCGTCGTAGAGGTCTACGTCGTGCTCGGGCAGGTGGTAGAGGTACGCCTGCACGGGCTTGTGGCCGTCGGCGAGCACGTCGATGAGGTCTTGCCGGTAGTCGCCCATGGCGCCGCGCTCGTAGAGGTCGCGCACGATGGGCGCCACCTCCCGGTGGCGGATGTCGGGCAGCGTGCCCTTCACCGCGTTGGACACATCCAGCGCCGTGAAGAGCGCCCCCTGTGCCGTGAAGGAGTCCATCACCCGCTGCGTCACCGCGCGGAGCACCTTGTCCGTCGTCTTGGCCGTCATGATCCGTAGGAGTCGCCCTCCCCCGCGCCATGGTCAAGACCCGCCTGGAAATACCCTGTCACACCCTCCCAGGGCGAGCGAGACCATTGGCGCCGGGGGCTCGAATCGCGGTACGCGCACCCTCAACCTCCCCCGTGACCTCGCTCGCCCCGCTACGCATCCGTGACCTGCGCGCCCACTGGCGGCCCACCTTCCGCCTCGCGTGGCCGGTGGTGCTCGGGCAGCTCGGGGTGATGTTGATGTCCCTGGTCGACACCGCGATGGTGGGCGCCCTCGGGCGCAACGCCGTCGGGGCCGTCGGGCTCGCGTCGTCGCTCTTCGGCGTGGCCTTCCTCTTTGGTATCGGGCTCCTGATGGGCCTCGACCACGAGGTGTCCGTCGCCTTCGGGGCGAGGCGCGAGGAGGACGTCGCCCGCTACGCCGTGCAGGGCCTCTGGCTGGCCCTCGCCATCTCGCTGCCGCTGACGGCCGCCCTGCTCGTCGCGAGCGGGCACATGCACCGGCTCGGCGCGGCGCCCGAGCTGGTGCCGCTGGCGGGGCGCTACCTGAAGACCGTGGCCTGGAGCCTCACCCCGGCGCTGCTCTTCATCGCCCTGCGGCAGACCCTCCAGGCGGTCGGCGCCACCGGCCCGGGCACCGTGGTGCTTCTGGTCGCCAACGGGGTCAACTGGCTCGGCTGCTACGCGCTCATCCAGGGGCGCCTCGGCGCGCCCGCGCTCGGCATCGTCGGGTCGGCGTGGGCGACCAACCTCTCGCGCCTCTTCATGCTGGCCTCGCTGCTCACCTGGACGGCGGTCACGCACCCGCGGTGGTGGCGCTCCTTCGCGCCGCGCGCCGAGAGCCTGCGGGCGCTGGTACGCCTCGGTCTGCCGGCCGGCCTGCACCTGCTCTTCGAGGGCGGTGTGTTCTCGCTGGCGACGGTGCTGGCGGCGCAGCTCGGCGCGGTGCCGGCGGCGGCGCACCAGGTGGTGCTCCAGGTGGCGAGCTTCGCGTTCATGGTGCCGATGGGCATCTCCGCCGCGGGCACGGTGCGCGTGGGGCAGGCCATCGGGCGCGGCGACCCGGAGGGCGCGCGGCTGGCCGGGTGGAGCGCCGTGGGCCTCGGGGTGGGCTGCATGGCGGTGTCCGCCGTGGGGATGGTGCTCGGGTGGCGCCTCATCCTGGGGGCCTTCTCGCTCGACCCGGAGGTCACGGCGCTGGCGCGGCAGCTCCTGCTGGTGGCGGGCTTCTTCCAGCTCTTCGACGGCGCGCAGGTCACGCTGGCGGGCGTGCTGCGGGGCCTCGGCGAGACGGTGAGCTCGCTCGTGGCCAACCTCGCGGGCCACTGGGCCGTGGGTTTGCCCGTGGGGGTCGCGCTCGCCTTCGGCCTCGGCTGGGGCGCCGTCGGGCTCTGGATCGGCCTCGCGGCGGGCCTCGCGGCGACCGCGGCGGGGCTGCTCTGGCGCTGGGGGGTGCGCTCGCGCCAGGTGCTGTCGACCCGCGGGCACGGGTGACGGCGTCCCGGCACGATCGCGTCACCGTGGCAATCCACCCCAAAGCACCGGGGTGGGGGCCTACTCGGGGCCGAGGTCGAGCACCCGGAAGGGCGGCGCGTCGGGGAAGCTGCGCTTCATCAGGGGCATCGCGACGTTGTAGACGGGCACGCCCGTGGGGCTGCGCCCTTCGGGGGTGCCGTGGTGGGCGTGGCCGTGGAAGACCGCGTCGACGGGGAAGCGCCCGAGCGGCTCGGCGAGGCGGCTGTTGCCGAGGAAGGCCATGATCTCCGGGGGCTCGCCCATGGCCGTCTCCGCGA
>CAIOSS010000180.1 GCA_903860995.1 uncultured delta proteobacterium
GGCTCCGCGGGCATCGCGTAGAAGCGCTCGAGGTCGAGCGGCTCGCCGAAGATCATCGTGACGGGCTCGCCGTCGCCGGTGAAGTTGCCCACCACCTGCTTCGGGAAGTTGTTGATCAGCCCGAGGGTGAACACGGGGATCACCACCGGCCGCGCGCGGTACACGATGCTGCCGGTGCCGATGCTGGCCGGGAGCAGTTCGTAGGGGTCGGGGCCGGTGCCGCGCCGCCCCTCGGGGTGGTAGCCGATGACGTTGCCGGGCCCCTGGAGCAGGGCGTCGACGGCGTCGAGGGTGAACGTGTTGAAGCCCCGCTTGGAAGGGGCGCGCAGCACCGGCGGGTACATCGCCCAGGCCGACATGACCATGTTCACGACGACCCCGGCGGGGCCCTCGTAGAAGAAGTTGGAGCGCACCGGGAAGTAGATGCCGCGGGCCCACGAGCACGCGCGCAGCAGCACCGACGAGATGCAGTAGAAGTCGAAGAAGCTGCGGTGGTTGCAGACGAGGAAGACGCCGCGCTCGGGCCGCAGCGACTGGAGCCGGGCGAGGCCCTGCGAGTGCACGAGGTTGCGCGTGGCGTAGTGGACCCAGGTCTGCCCGATGGTGTGCTGGAAGAGGTGCGCCGCGCGCTTGAACGCGGGGCGGCGGTTGACCGTGTCGGCGATCTCGAAACAGACCCGTTCAGTGAGGCTGAGGAGCTTGAGCTCCTGCTCTGTCGGACGTCGCATGCGCGGCACTTTCTCACCGTGCATACGCCGCTCACAAGGGCGACGGATGGTTCCCCCCCTTCCCTGCGACCCGATCGCCATGGGAGAACGGCGCCACGGTGGAGAACCCAGAAATGATGCGGGCGATTGGGCGTCGGACGATCGGATGTTGGGCCCTCGGCGGGGCGCTAGTGCTGGGCTGCGCGAGCACGGGCACCACCAACGATGCGACCCTGGAGGCGTCGATCAACGACGAGGCGCCGCTGCCCAACGGGTCGATGGAGACCGCGCGCCCGATGGTGCCGGGCGAGGAGCTCAACGGCGTGCTCGGGTGCGGGCAGGTGGCGTGGTACCGGGTGTCGCTGCCCGACACGCGCCCCATCACGATGCACATCCTCGGGCAGGCGCAGGAGAACAGCCTGGGCGCCACCGCGACGCTCAGCGTGCACTCCATCGAGGGCCGGGTGCTCGGCGACCTGCTCATCCCGGTCTTCGCGCGCTCGCCCAACTGGGACCCGCGGGCCCAGCCCTTCGCGCCGCCCGCCCCCGGGGCCTAACCTCGCCAGCGTGCGGCTCGACCCCAACGGATGTCAGCGCGTCGCGTTCCGGCTCGCGCTGCGCTGACCCCGATCAGCGGTTGCGCAGCGGCCCCGTCGGGCCGACGCCGATGCCGTCGACCACCAGCCGCAGCAGGATCTCCGGGATGGCGGCCATCGGTCCGAGGTCGTGCCCGGAGAGGGCCCGGTGCAGCAGGTGCTCGACCGCGCCGACGACGGTGGCCGCGGTCACCCGCGGGTCGAAGGCCTTGAGCAGCCCGTGGAGGTGCGCGGCCTCGGTGAGCGTCACCGCGCGCTGGTCGATCTCTGCCGCGAGGCGGGCGAGGGGGATGTGCGGTCCGTGGTCGGGCGCGCGGCGCTCCTGGAGGTACAGTCGGGTGACCTCGGGGTGCGCGAGCACCGCGGCGGAGAGCGCGAGCCCGAGGGCCTGGTAGGCGCCGAGGAGGGCGTCGTAGTCCCGGGCCTCGCGGATGGCCGCATCGCAGGCGTCGAGCGAGGCGTGCACGGCGTCGCGCACCGGCTCGATGAGCGCCTCGACCAGCTCGGACTGGTCGCGGAAGTAGGTATAGAAGCTCCCCTTGGCGATGCGGGCGCGGCGCACCACGTCGTCGACTGACACCGCCTCGACGCCCCGGTCGAGAAACAGCTCCAGCGCCGCCTTCGCGATGGCCTGGGTGCGCGCCTTCCGGTTGGCGTCGCGGGTGCCGCCCGCGGGCCCGGGCCTCGCCTGGGGGGCGTTGCGCGGGCGCACCGCAGGCGCTCGCTTGCGGGGGCTTGACATCAACGATCGACCTCGTTCAAAACCATGACTGGTCAGTCAGTGTTTTCCCCGTCGCGGCGTCGCGTGGGGCTGAGAGGGAGACGGCGATGATCGGACTGCCATTGGCGCTCTTGTACAGCAACGCGTGGGAGTGGGTGATCCACAAGTACGTCTTGCACGGTCAGGGGAAGAACCGGGAGAACTTCTGGAGCTTCCACTGGCACGACCACCACAAGCACGCGCGACGCGAGGGGATGAACGACCACCAGTACCAGCGCTCGGTCTTCGGCTGGCACGGGCAGGGCAAGGAGGCCCTCGGGCTGGTCGTGGCGACGCTGGCGCACCTGCCCCTGGCGCGCCGCTACCCCTGGTTTGCGGCAGGCTGCGTGTTCAGCCACTGGAACTACTACCGCGTCCACAAGCGCTCGCACCGCGACCCGGCGTGGGCGCGCGAGCACCTGCCGTGGCACTACGACCACCACATGGGGCCCAACCAGCACGCCAACTGGTGCGTGACCTGGCCGTGGTTCGACCACGTGATGGGCACCCGCGAGCCCTACCTGGGCACCGAACGCGAGGCGGCTGACCGCGCGAAGGCCTCGGCAAAGGCTGCGCGCGCACGTGGAGCGGGCCCTGTGGCGGCGGAGGTCGACAGGGAGTAGAACGCCCGACCCCATGACTGACCCCGCTTCCAAGGCCACCGACCCCGCCGCCGACAAGGAACTCCGAACGATCGTGGCCGAGGAGGAGAAGCTCCTCAAGCGCTGCGTCGAGAACCTCGCTGCGGTGCCGGAGGTCTACCAGACCAACTACGACCGCGAGATGGTCGAGCTCCGCGACCTCATCGGCGACGCGCGCAACGAAGACCTCCCCGCGCTCATGGCGGAGATGGAGCGGCTGCGCGGCGTAGCGACGCGGCGGGCGGAGATCCCCGTCGGCAAGGTCGACCAGAACAACCCGTACTTCGGACACATGCGCCTCGTCGAGGGCGGCCGCAGCCGCGACGTGCTCATCGGCAACAGCACCTACGTGGACACCGAGCGCGGCGTGCGGATCGTCGACTGGCGCGACGCCCCGGTCTCGCGGATCTACTACCGCTACCAGGAGGGCGACGAGTACGAGGAGGAGTTCGGCGGCAAGACCCTGGAGGGCACGGTGACCGTCCGTCGCGCGGTGGTCATCCGCGGCGGCGCGCTCAAGCGCGTGGTCGCCCCGCAGGGAGTCTTCTACCAGAACAAGGAGGGCTGGCAGCGGGCGACGGTGCACGCGGCGAAGCTCCAGGGGGGACAGCTGAGCGCGGTGCGCCCGCCCACCGAGGACGAGCGCCGAGAGGCGGCCAAGTCCAAGGGGCGGCTGGGCGTCGGCGTCGAGGGGAGGGAGGACAAGCACCTCCCGGAGATCCCCTCGCTCATCGATCCGCGGCAGTTCGAGCTCATCACCCGGCCGTCGTCGGGCCTCGCGGTGATCCAGGGCGGCGCCGGGTCGGGCAAGACCACCATCGGCCTGCACCGCATGGCGTACCTCTCGTTCAACAACCCCAAGCGGTTCGCGCCCGAGAACATGATGGTGGTGGTGTTCAACCGCGCGCTCGCCCGCTACATCGTGCGGGTGCTGCCGGGGCTCGGGGTGGAGGGCGTGCACGTCACGACCTACCTGGAGTGGGTGCACAAGCAGCGCCGCAAGCACCTCTCCCGGGTGCCCGCGGAGACGCGCGATGACACGCCGGCGGTGGTGTCGCGGGTGAAGAAGCACCCGATGATGCTGAAGCTCATCGACGAGCGCATCGCCGATGAGGAGCAGAAGGCGAAGGTCGCGCTGCTGGAGACGGCGAAGCGCAACAGCGTCGAAGAGCGGGTGGCGAAGGCGTGGAAGGCGCTCGACGGCAACGCGCTCTCGCGGCGCCTCACGGCCCTCGGGCAGTGGGCCCGCGGCGAGCGCGACCTCGGAGGCAGCAGCGGCGCCGACCTGGGCGTGCGGCTTCAGATGGACCTCCAGAAGGCCATGGACCCGTGGATGCGCCGTGCGCGCGACGTGGTGTGGGACTGGGCGGAGCTCATCACGGACTACAAGGCCCTGCGCGGCGCGGCCGACCGCTGGGCCCCCGGGGTGTTCACCGACGGCGACCTCTCGACGGCGGTGCGCTGGAGCACCGAGCGCTGCACCCGCTGGGTGGTGGCAGACACCGTGAGCGAGGACGACGAGGAGCGCGAGCGCGGCGCCGAGCGCGGCGACCGGCGTAGCAAGCGCAAGGGCGCCAAGGACCGCGCCGAGCGCACGGCCCCGAGCGAGCGGGTGGTGGCCAACGAGCGGGCCCGCTTCGGCGACGAGGAGACCGAGCCGGAGGACCTCGGCTGGGAGGCCGCCGGGGACCAGACGCGCGAGGAGAGCACCGCGCGCGCGTCGCGGCGCGAGGACGACGACGACGATCACCGCGGCGGCGGCGGCGACGTCGGCATGGACCGCGGCGCCGACGGCGTGCGCGAGGACCAGACCGACGACGCCATCGATGCCGAGGACGAGGCGCTGCTCCTGCGGCTCTACCAGGTGAAGCGCGGCCCGCTGCGCGGCCCGTCGAAGCAGCCGCTGAAGTTCGAGCACCTCTTCGTCGACGAGGCGCAAGACCTCTCCCCCATGGAGCTCTCGGTGCTCCTCGGGGTGGCCTCGCACGACTGCTCGGTGACCCTCGCGGGCGACACCGCGCAGCGCCTGATGATGGACAACGGCTTCTCCGACTGGAGCGGCGTCCTCCGCGACCTCGGCCTCTCCGGCGTCGAGGTCGAGCCCCTGCGCATCGGGTATCGCTCGACCCTGGAGGTGCTCGCCTTCGCGCGCGACATCCTCGGTCACCTCGCCGAGCCGGAGCCCCCGCTGGCGACGCGGCACGGCGCCCCAGTGGAGTTCCACGGCTTCAACGAGGTCGGCGCCGCGGTGGCCTTCCTCTCCGAGGCCCTGCGGGAGCTGTCGATGCACGAGCCCCGGGCCAACGTCGCTGTCATCGCGCGCGACCCCGAGCGCGCGGACGTCTACTACGACGGCCTCTTCAAGGCCGAGGTGCCGCGGCTGGCCCGCGTCGCCGACCAGGACTTCTCCTTCCGCCCCGGCGTCGAGGTCACCGACATCCGCCAGGTGAAGGGCCTCGAGTTCGACTACGTGATCCTGGTTGATGTGACGCTGTCGCAGTACCCCGCCGACGACGAGTCGCGGCACCTGCTGCACATCGGCGCGACGCGCGCGGCGCACCAGCTCTGGGTCGTCTCGACCGGCATCCCCTCGCCGATCCTCCCCCGCTACATGATCGAAGACTGAGCTCCCCGTTTTACGGGGACTGGTATGTCATCGCCCCGGCGGTGGCGCCGAAGACCGTCTCGAAGTGCTCGACCGCCCGGCGCGCGAGCGCCTCGACGGACGGCACCGGCGTCACGCCGAGGCTCGCCAGCGAGGTCACCGGGTGCTGGGCGATGCCGCACGGCACGATGAGCCCGAAGTCCTCGAGGGCCGTCGAGGCGTTGAGGGCGAAGCCGTGCATGGTGATCCAGCGGGAGATCTTCACGCCGATGGCGCCCACCTTGGCGGGCGCGCGGTTGTGCTCCTGGCCGGGCCACTGGTGCGGCGAGTCGAGGTCGATCCAGGCGCCGATGAGGTCGTCGCGCGGGCCTACCCCGAGGCCGTGGTCGGCGCAGAGCAGGGACA
>CAIOSS010000181.1 GCA_903860995.1 uncultured delta proteobacterium
ACCCGGCGTACGAGCGATCGCTCCATCACGATCACTACGTCCGCGGCGGGGAACATGTACGCCCGCTGCCCGACGATGGTGTACGCCACCGCGCGCTCGGTGCCCTCCTCCGGGGCCGCGTCGCGCGCCGCCACCCGCGCCGCCGCGAGCACCGCCGCGCGGTCGTACGCCCCGCGCGCGATGATGACCGGCCACCCCGCGTTGCCGCCGGTGCCGGGCGGGAGGTACACCCCAAAGACCATCTTCTCAGCCTGGTGGAGCGCGTCGAAGCCGAGCTCCCGCTGCACCGAGGCGACCTCGGCCCCGAGCGACGTGGCGAGCTCGAGGGCGCCCTCGAAGTGCGGCGAGCGCCGGGCCTCCGCGAGCTCGAAGCGCCCCCACGCGACCGCCCCCGGGGGGAGCAGCGCGAGCAGCTCGCCGTGCACGTCCGGCGGCCGCGGCGACGACGCGGCGACGACCGCGGGAGCGCCAGTGGTCGCGCAGGACAGCGGGGCAAGCACGGACAAGGCGAGCGCGAATCGTTGGGCCAGGCGGGTCACGGCGCGGGTTCTATCACGCCTCCCGGCGCCTCACGGGTGAGGCATTGTGCTACGCGGGGAGCACCTACCGATGCTGTCCTACGCCATCGTCACCGCCCCGGGGTCGGCGCCCAGCCGCGCGTGCCTCGTGCTCCACGGCATCCTCGGCTCGAAGACCAACTGGCGCACCCTTGCGCGTCGCTTCGCCGAGGCGCTCCCAGACTGGGCATTCGTGCTCGTCGACCTGCGCGAGCACGGCGCCTCGCGTGACCTCGCTCCGCCGCACACCCTGGCCGCCGCTGCGCACGACCTCACCGAGCTGGCCGCCGCCCTCCCCCTCCCGGTGCGCGCCGTGCTCGGGCACAGCTTCGGCGCCAAGGTCGCGCTCAGCTACGCGGGCGTCACACCCTCGCTCACGCACCTCGTGGTGGTCGACGCCAACCCGGGTGCCCGCCCCGACCGCCGGGGCTCCGAGGCCTCCCTGCGAGCGCTCGACACCCTCGAGGCCATCGGCCCGGCCTGGCCTGGCCGCGAGGCCTTCGTCGACGCGGTGATCGGTGATGGGCACGAGCGCTCGATGGCCGCGTGGCTCGCGATGAACCTCGAGCACGCCGACGCGGGCTTCCGGCTGCGCATCGACGTCCGCGCGGTCCGCTCGCTGCTCGACGGGTACTTCACCGCGGACCTCTGGTCGGTCGTCGAGGGCGCGCCCGCGGGCCGGCGCACGACCTTCCTCCTGGGCGGCGCCTCCGGGGTGATGGACCCGCCGGAGCTCGCCCGCCTCGACGCCGTCGCCGCGCGCGGCGGCTGCGAGGTGGTGGTGGTCCCCGGGGCGGGCCACTGGGTGCACGTCGACGCGCCCGACGCCACGGCGGCCGCGGTGATCGCCGCGCTCAGTCCGCGGGCGGACGCCACCGGGCCAGCTCCCGCATCGGGCCGTTGAGGTAGCGCTCCACCTCCGGGCCGACGGAGTTGGTCTCCTCGTAGTGCTGCCCCATCGCCTCGGCGAGGTACGGCACGATCGGGTTCACCACGAAGTTGTACGCAGGGACGATGTACCCGAGGAAGTCCTCCGTGAGCCCGCCCACGAAGGCGTAGCGGACGTCGGGGTTCATCCGCATCAGGTCGCGGAGGTACGGCGTCGGCGGGCCCATCGCGAGGTCCGGGCGGTTGACCGTCTCGGTGAGCGTCGGTCGGCCCCACGACCAGCGCGGGTCGGTGCCGATCCAGAGCTCGGGGTGCAGCTCGCCGGGCGCGGAGATCATCGCCACGGGGCCCACCTGGAGGTAGGTCACCCGCGAGCGCACCCACGGGTAGTTGCCCGCCCCGATGGCGCGCCGCTCGTTGTAGTTGAACAGCTCCCGCTCGATGGTGCGCTGGGAGTACAGAATACCGTACAGGGTATTCTCCGTGCGGCAGTGGATGGGCGCCGTGCGGTAGCTCACCGCCGTCACGCTCGCCTCGACGCCGTCGCTCGCGAGCGCCCGCAGCGCCAGCGCACCGACGCTGCGGCCCGCGGCGATGGCCTTCGGGAGCCCGGACTCGGCGATGGGCATCCCGTCGGCGCCGCGCGGCGCCACGCCACCGCCAGGGCCGACCTGCCCTCCGAGGGCGCCGTTCTGGAAGACCGTGACCCCGCCGAGGCCCGGCAGGCTGTCCGCCGCGACGCCCTCCTCGATGGTCTGGCGCAGCGCGTGGACGTAGTCCGCCGAGAGCAGGTTGTTGCGCGACCCGCCGTACTCCGGGTGCGACGACCAGTTGACCCAGGCTCCGATGGTGCGCGTCGGCTCGGCGTCGTCGACGAAGTGCGCGATGGTCACCGTCGGGTCGAAGAGCACCGGGTCGCGGGTATCGTTGACGTACGCCATCGTCGATCCCGTCGTCGGGTCGACCGTGAGCACCTGCGCCACCCGCATCCGGGCCGGGCGCACCGCCTCCACCGCCCGCCGCACCGCGAGCGCGGTCCGCTGTCGCACCAGGGCCATGTACGTCGGGTTGAGCCCCGAGACCGCGGCGCGCGGGCCCCAGAGCCCGACGGTGTCGACGCCCTCGTGGTCGTGGGTCGACGCGATGATCACCCGGTCGACGTCGACGCCCTGGAGCGCGGGCTCGGCGCGCACCTGGTCCATGTGGTTGATGAAGTAGCCGACGCAGTCGATGACCGCGAGCGC
>CAIOSS010000182.1 GCA_903860995.1 uncultured delta proteobacterium
CGCGGGAGCTACCGCGCCAACGCGGACGAGATCGTCCCTCACGGCGGTCTCGTCCGGTACCTCGCGATGAACCACGTGACCCATGTCCTCGCGCCCGTACCAGTGCGATCGCAGCGCCTGGAGGCGCTGCCCAGCGGGTCTTGGGTCAAGCTCTACCGCGTGCGCGATTCCCTCCCGCTGGCGTACTTCGTCGCCCGCGGGGTGTCCGTCCCGAGCGACCGCGCGGCTGCGCGGTGGATGTTCTCCGAGGCGTTCTCGCCGCGGCGCGAGGTGCTGCTCCACGATCTCATCTCCCCGCTGCTGCCGGTCGCTCCCGCGCCGGGTCCTCCCACCCTCGTCGCCGCCCGGGTCGAGCGGCCAAGCGGCGCGCGCCTCATCGCGACGGTCGATGCGCCCACCGCGGGCTGGCTGGTTCTCGCGGAGAGCTGGTACCCGGGCTGGATGGTCACCGTCGACGGCCACGAAGCGCTGCTCGTGCGCGCAAACATCAATCAGAAGGCCGTCGCAATCCCGCCGGGCGTCCACCGGGTGGCCTTCGTGCTACGTCCCCGCTCGCTCGTCCGCGGCGCCCTCGTGAGCGCGCTCGCGCTCGGGTGCCTCGTTGCTGCCGCAGCGCTCGCGTGGCGGCGTCGCGCCCTCAGCGTTCGAGAGTGATCGTCGCGCCGGGCTGACCGGTCACCTCACCGATCACCGCCGCGGGCGAGCCCGTCGAGCGCAGCGCCGCGACGAGCGCTGCCGCGTGCTCGGGCGGACAGGCGACGAGCAGCCCGCCAGAGGTCTGGGCGTCGCAGGCGATCCAGGCTCGCGCCTCGTCGACCCCGTCGGTCACGAGAAGCCCCTGCGCCGCGAAGGTGCGGTTGGCCTTCGTCCCGCCGGCGAGCACGCCCTCCGCGGCCAGCTCCAGCGCGCCCGGGAGCGTCGGGAGCGCCGCCGCCGAGAGGCGCGCGGAGACCCCGTCGCTGGCGCGCAGCATCTCGCCGAGGTGACCCACCAGCCCGTAGCCCGTGACGTCCGTCGCCGCGTGGACCTCCACGCCGAGGTCCATCACCGCGCGGGCCGCGCCGGCGTTGAGGGTGACCATCGAGGCGATGGCGGCCTGCATCGGGATACCATCCTCGGTAATACGCCCCCGCTTGAGCGCCGTGGCCAGCACGCCCGTGCCGAGCGCCTTGGTCAGCACGAGGGCATCGCCCGCGCGGGCCCCGCCCTTGCGCCACACCCGGTCGGGGTGGACCGTGCCGATCACCGCGAGGCCGTACTTGGGCTCCTGGTCCTCCACGGAGTGGCCGCCGGCGATGGAGATGCCCGCCTCGCGCGCGATGTCGGCCCCGCCCGCGAGCACCTCGGCCATCACCTCGAGCCCGAGAACCTTCGTCGGAAACGCCATGATGTTCAGCGCCACCAGGGGCCGACCGCCCATCGCGTAGACGTCCGAGAGGGCGTTGGCCGCGGCGATGCGGCCGAAGGTCCGCGGGTCGTCGACGAGCGGGGTGAAGAAGTCCGTCGTGAACACCAGCGCGAGCTCCGGGAGCAGGCGCACCACGGCCGCGTCATCGGCCGGGTTCAGGCCGATGAGGACGTTCGGGTCGACGGGGAGGCTCAGGCCGCGCAGCACCTGCGCGAGGTCCGCAGCGCGGACCTTGCCCGCTCAACCCGCGCCGTGCGCCAGCTGGGTCAGCCGGACCTGGTCTTCTCCGCTCATGGGCGAGCGGCGTAGCACCCGCCGCGTCGGGAGCGCAACGCGCGCCTCGCACGTGGAGTACCATCGGCCCGAAGGCAGCCGCAGGAGGTTACTCCCCGATGATCACCCGCACCTCGATCTCGATCGCCCTGGCGACGGTGTTCACCGTCGCTCCCGCGGGGGCGCAGCACCGCACCTCGCCGCACCAGCGCAGCCCCGCGGCCCCCTCGCGGCCCGGCGCGGTGGCCGTCGTCCCGCCCACCGTCGCAACCACCGAGGCGACCCCGCAGGCGCGGCCCAACCTGGACCTCGGCGAGGTGATCCCGGTGCCGGTGTCCGCCGTCGACGGGATGCTCCGCCGCATGAGGGTGTTCCTGTTCACCCCGCCGCCCGCGAGCACGGCCTTCGGCATCGGCGCCCTCGGCCAGGGGCGGCGGATCTGGGCGCTGCTCCCGAGCTGTCGCACCGTCAACCACGACGACGACCGCGAGCCTTGCCCGGTCGATCGTGTGACCGTGGAGGCGGTCATCCGCGGCAACGTCAACGCCGGCACCCCCACCTTCATCGGCGGCGTCGCAGACGGGCGGCGGGTGCAGTCATTCGTGGTCGAGCCCAGCGCGCCGCGGGTGCGACTCCGCGTGCTCGGCCCCGCCAGCCGCGTGCGCTACGAGGCCGTCGTCGAGGCCGATCGCCTGGTTGACCTCGGCCTCCCGGAGGGCAGCGCCGCCCCCGACGGATTCACCTTCGACCTCACCCGCTACCCCGCCCGCTAGGGCCGTGCGCCCCGCCGCGCTCGCCCTCGTCGCGACCCTCGCGGTCAGCCGCGCCGCCCTCGCCGACCCCACGGTGGTGCAGCACGAGCGCCCGCGCTTCTCTCTCATCGTCCCCGACGGCTTCGTGCGGGTCGAGCCCGACGGCGCCACCCGCGACCTCCTCGGCGTCTTCCGGCGCGAGGGTGACCTCCCCGACGAGCCGCCGATGGTGCTCCAGCTGCTGCACCTCGACGCCATCGTTCCGCAGCGCCCGCTGCTGCCCGCCGAGCGCGCGGAGTTCCGCCGCGCCGACGGCTTCCGCTTCACCGACCACGTCGAGCACGACCGCGTGCTGGGCTTCCCCGTCGAGACCCTCGTGGGTGTATCGCCCCTCACCAACGGCGCGTCGGTCACCCGCTTCGCCACCGCCGTCCCGCTCGATGACGACGCCGTTCTCGTCGTGCTCATCGCGCCGAGCCATCGCGCGAGCGCCGCCCGCTCCCTGCTGCGCGCCACGCTCGACTCGGTGCGCGCCCCGACCACCTGGGAGA
>CAIOSS010000183.1 GCA_903860995.1 uncultured delta proteobacterium
CCCCTCGGAGGGCGAGATGAAGCAGGTCAGGATCTTCATCGTCGTGGACTTCCCCGCCCCGTTGGGCCCGAGGAACCCCACCACCTCTCCCCGACGGATCTCGAAGCTGATCTTGTCGACGGCGCGCTGGGCGCCGTAGACCTTCGACAGCTCCCGGGTCTCGATCATCACGTCACTGGTCGCCATTCGATCTATGCCTTCGGTGAAGCCAACATTTCGCCGTCGCCCCGGCGGGCGCGCATCCTAGTCAGCGAGTCTCGCAAGTCAACGAGGGACCGAAGTCCCGGTGCGCGCGTCGAACCGCCTTGGTTTCACGGATATTCCCGCGCCATCGACCGCCGCGGGCGTTAGCCTCGCGGGCATGTTCCGCCACGAACGCCCGGTGCGCTTCGCCGAGGTCGACGCCGCCCGCATCGTTTACTTCGCCCGCTACCTCGACTTCTGCCACGACGCCCTCGAGGCCCTGTTCGCCGCCCTGCCCGGCGGATACCCCCACCTCACGATGGTGCGCGGCATCGGCATTCCCTCGGTGCGCGTCGAGGCCGACTACCTGGCGCCGCTCCGCTACGGCGACACCGCGCTCATCGACGTCAGCGTCGAGCGCCTGGGCGGCCGATCGATCACCTTCCGCCACGCGCTCACCCGCGCCGCCGACGGTGTCCGCTGCGCCGCGGTCCGCCAGGTCGTGGTGGTCTCCCGCCTCGACGCGCTCGCCTCGGTGGAGATGCCCGACGACGTCCGCGCCCTGCTCTCGGCGCACCTGTCCGCGCCGAACGGGTAAAGGGGTCCCGGCGCGCCGCCACATCCTCGCCGCGCCCGCGCTGCCCGGCTACACTCGCGGGAGAGCCCCGACCACGCCATGAACGTCTCCCGCCGCAAGATGCTCGCCCTCGGCCTCGGAGCGATCTCGCTCCGCTCCGCCCGCGGTCTCGCGCAGACGCCTCCGGTGCCGGTCTCCGACAGCCCGATCCCCGCCAACCCCTACGACGAGGTCGCCCCCCCGATCGCGGCCGCCGTCGTCCCGCCCGCGGCGGAGGTCTCGCCGCTGCCGCCCAACCCCTACGAGGTCGGTGTCCGGCGCTACGGCGCGCTCGTCGAGGAGGACATCGTCCGGGCACTGAGCGAGGCGCCCATCGAGTCGGCGCGCAACGTGGGCAACACCTCGGTCAACCTCCGCTGCGACCTCGAGGGCGACATCGACGGCGCGTTCAAGCCCGCCGAGACCCGCCACGTGGACCACTGGCGCGCCGAGATCGGTGCCTTCCGGGTGGCCCAGCTCCTCGGCATCGACCGCGTCCCGCCGGCGGTGTTTCGTCGCGTGGCGCGCGCTGAGCTGGTCGGCGCCGACGCGAGCCGCCTGCTCTTCCGCGACGGCTGGTCCCGCGGCGCCATGATCTACTGGGTGCCCGTGCTCCGCCGCGCGGGCATCTTCTCCGGCGAGGCCCTCACGCAGTGGACCAACCACCTCGTGGTCGGCGTCGAGATCCCCGCCGGCGCCCGCGGCCGCGCCGAGGAGATCTCCACCCTCATCTCCTTCGACTTCATCATCGGCAACTGGGACCGCTGGCACGGCACCAACACCCTCGTCGACGCCCGCGGTCAGCTCTGCTACCGGGACAACAACGGAGGCTTCCTCGAACCCCTGCCCCGCTGGAAGATGGAGATCATCTTCTCGTTCCTGCAGCGGGTGCAGCGCTTCTCGCGACGCTTCGTGGACGGGGTGCGCGCGATGACCCTCGCCGGCCTGCGCCGGGCCATCGTCGCCGACGCCGACGGCAACGAGGCCCTCCTCAACGAAGCCCAGCTACGCGCGATGATGCGCCGACGCGCGACCTTCCTCGAGTACGTCGACGCCCTCGTGGGCATCCACGGCGCCCCCGAGGTGTACTGCTTCGAGTGAGCCCTCAGGCGACGAGCTGGCGCAGCTCGCTGCGGTGCTTGTCGGCGTACACCGAGAGCACGTCGAGGGCGTCGCGCATCTCGCTCGCGTCCATGTGCTCGACGGGGAACTCCACCGACAGCACCACGTCGCCGTCCTCGTCGAGGGAGAAGCGCGCCAGGAGCATCTCCCCGTTGAGCCGCAGCAGCCGGGCGTAGAGCAGCTCGGCCTTGTCGGCGTCGGCGGGCAGCCGGACGATGGGCAGCACCATCAGCCGACAGAACGCCCCTTCGGCCTGTATGACGAGCGGGAAAGACCCCCGTCGGGCCCGAAAGCTCGACCGCCACGTGCGCTCGGAGAGCGCGATGACGGGCCACCCCAGGGTCTTGAGGTGGGCCTCGATCTTCGCGGCGGCCACAGCGTCGGTCATCGGATCACCCTTCCCATGTGCGACACCGATCGTATCGCCGCCGCGGCCATGCGCACAAGGATCATCCCGAAGCCCCGGCGCCGTGACGCCGGGGGCGCGGCACCCCATGATCGAATGCCCCGGGGGAATCCCCGGGCCGGATCAGGACCCCCCCAATGCCCAGCCAAGCCCCCCCACCGAGGTCCCGCGTCCTGGTCGTCGACGACGATCGCTCCATCCGCCGGTCGCTGGAGAAGTACCTCGGCGACCTCGGGTACGCGGTCACCACCGCGGCCGACGGCCAGGAGGGCCTCGACGCCCTCGACGCCGTCTCCCCCGACGTGGTGCTGCTCGACCTCGGTCTCCCGATCGTCGACGGGCTGGAGTTCCTGGAGCGGGTTCGCGGCCGCGAGGGGATGCCGCCGGTGCTGGTCGTCACCGCGCGCGACGACATGCGCAGCACCATCACCGCCATGCAGCGGGGCGCATGGGACTACCTGGTGAAGCCCATCGACATCGAGCGCTTGAAGATCGCGATCCTCCGCGCGGTGGAGTCGCGCGACCTCTCCCGCCGCCTCGACGGGCTCGTCGAGACCCTCGCCGCGGACTTCCAGATCGACAACCTCGTCGGCCGCTCGGCGGGCATGCGGGAGATCTTCAAGACCATCGGCCGGGTCTCGACGTCTCGGGCCACGGTGCTCATCACGGGCGAGAGCGGCACCGGCAAGGAGCTCGTCGCCCGCGCGATCCACTACTCCGGGGAGAGCCGCGACCAGCCCTTCGTCGCCGTGAACTGCACGGCCTTCGCCCGTGAGCTCCTGGAGAGCGAGCTCTTCGGGCACGTGCGCGGCGCCTTCACCGGCGCCACCAGCGACAAGCTCGGGCGCTTCCAGATCGCCGGCGGGGGCACCCTCTTCCTCGACGAGATCGGGGAGCTCCCGCTCGACCTCCAGGTGAAGCTCCTGCGGGTGGTGCAGGAGCGCACCTTCGAGCGCGTCGGCGATGCCCGCCCGATGCCCCTGCGCGCCCGCATCATCACCGCCACCCACCGCGACCTCGCGCAGATGGTCCGCGACGGCAGCTTCCGGGAGGACTTCTACTACCGCCTGCGGGTCGTCGAGGTGCACCTCCCGCCGCTGCGGGAGCGCAAGGAGGACATCCCCGCGCTGATCGACCACCTGCTCGCGAAGGTCAACCGCGAGCTGCACAAGAAGATCCGGTACGTGTCCCGCGAGGCCCTCGACCTGCTGGTGGGCTACCCCTGGCCGGGCAACGTCCGCGAGCTCGAGAACGCCCTCACCCG
>CAIOSS010000184.1 GCA_903860995.1 uncultured delta proteobacterium
GGGCCGCGCGGCGGGTGCTCTCGCCGCACGCGTCGAGGTGGGCGCCGAGGGCGGGGTCGGCCGCGTCGAGGTGCGCGCGCAGGGCGTCGATGGAGGGATGATCGCTCATCGCGGGCTCACAGTCTCGGAGGGGGCGTCGGCCGCGGCAAGGTCGCGGGCGATGGACTCCAGCGTCGGGTCTTCGGCCATGGCGGCGTAGACCTCCCGGCGGGCGTAGAAGAGGCGCGTGCGGACGGTGAGGACGGGACTGTCGACCATGGCCGCGATCTGCGCCGCGGGCACGCCGTCGAGGTCGTGGAGGATGAACACCGCGCGCTTCTTGTCCGAGAGGGTGTCGAGGATCTTGTAGAGGGCGCGGAGGCGCTGGTTGCGGGCGGCGTGGTCGGCGGGGGAGGCGCCCTCCGGGGCGGCGGGCTCTTCGAGGAGCTCGTTGCCCAGCCGCGGGCGGCTGCGGGCGGAGCGGAGGTGCATCAGCGTGACGTTGACCGTCACCCGGTGGAGCCAGGTGGTGAAGCGCGACTCGCCCCGGAAGTTGGGCAGCGAGCGGAACACCTGGATGAACACCTCCTGCACCACGTCTTCGACCTCGGGCCGCGGGCCCAGGAGGCGACCGACGAGCCGCGCCACGTCGCGCCGGTGCGCGCGGAAGAGCTCCTGGAAAGACCTCGCGTCACCCTCGCGGGCGCGTTGGACGTACGCCGGGGCGCTGTCGTCGTCACGGCTCACGCGAACATCCAGTGCGTGCAGGGGAGGGAAGAGGGAGGGGGCCATGGTCGCCATCGGGGTTTACCGAGCGACTGGTGCCGGTCAGGTCGTGGACATTCATCCGCACGCGCATGGTCCGTCATCCGGGCCGCCGATGGAACCGCCCGGCTCACTGCCTCGCGCGCTGGAGCAGCCCGACCAGATCCGACGCCACGAGGCCGATGATGAGCGCGACCACGACCAGTCCCATGGGCTGATCCCTCTGGGCGCTCCCGACCGGGCCATACAACTTTCCGGCGCATCACACTTCCACACGCCCGAGGTCCCGGCGCCCGATGGCGGTCCGGGGGCCCTCTGCGCTATCCCTGCGGGGTGATGTCGAAGCTGAGGGTCGTGCCCGACGCCGTCCCGCCCATCGGGGGCCCGCCGAAGCTGCTGCACGCCGGCGAGGTGGCCCGGCTCGCCGGGCTCCACAAGACCACCGTGCTCCAGGCCGTGCGCCGCGGCGAGCTCCGGGCCTCCCGGACCGTGGGTCGCAGCGTGCGCATCGCGCTGCCCGACGCGGCGGCCTACCTCCAGTCGCGGGGCATCTCCATCGCGGTCACCCACCCCGCCCCGGTCGAGCCGCGCGCCGTGGTGGTGCTCACCGAGCACGCGGAGGTCCACCGCCGCTTCGGCGAGCTGCTCCTGCCCTCCTGGCGACTCGTCGAGCACCACGGGCTCTACGACGACCTTCTCACGGTCGGCTTCGAGCCCCCTGCCGCCATCGTGCTCGACCTCGACCTGCTCGGGCTCAACCCCCTGGCGATCCTCCGCGCGCTTCGCGCTCATCCCCTCCTCGGCCGCGTGCCGTTGCTCGCGCTCTCGCAGGTCGACGCGCCGCTCGACGGCGCCCTCGCGCACGGCGCCGAGGTCGCGCTCCGCGCCTCCGATGTGACCCAGTGGCGGAGCGCGCTCGCGGCCATCGGCTGAAATGCTCCGCGCCTCACGGGCGCCGCGGGCGAAGGGGGATCAACATCGCCGCGTAGTCGGTTGGTGTGCCATGCTCCGTGAGCGCCCGCTGGTGAGTCAAAACCTTCCAACGCCCTGATGCCGTCCGTCACCCCCCGACGATCCCTGCGCCCGCTCCTTCGCCGCGTCGCGTCGCCCGTGCGGAGGGCGGTCGACCTCTTCCCCTTCACCGCGCTCGGGCTGCTGGTGATGGCCGGCTGCGGCTTCGCGCTCCTTCGCTACGGCATCCGGCAGATCGACCTGCTGCTCCTGGTCGTGGGCACGGTCGGGGTGGCGCTCGGCCTCGCGTCGATGCTCAGCACGACCCTGACCGCGCTGGTGCTGTGGCGCCAGGGGCGCAAGCAGCGCGACGAGGAGGCCCTGCGCCTGGAGTGTGGCTACGCCGCTCGCACCGGATTCTCGATGTCCAGCTTGTGGTTCGTGCCCTTCGTGAAGCTCCGGTGGAACTGGGACGCCCCCGAGGCGTCCGTACGCCTGGTGCCCCTCAAGCGACGACTCCATGAAGAGGTCACCGCCCGCCGCCGTGGGCTGCACGAGAGCATCGCCCGCCGCATCGAGGTGAGCGACGCCTTCGGCCTCACCCGCGTGACCTTCACCTTGCGCCAGGAGCGGGTGGTGCGCTTCGTCCCCTCGATGGGCGCCCTTCGCCAGATGCGAGTCGTTCGCTCGATCGCGGGCGGCGACGAGATCTCCAACCCCGCAGGGCCCCCCGAGGGCGAGCGCGTCGACCTGCGCCACTACGCCCCGGGCGACCCCATCAAGTTCGTGCTCTGGAAGGTCTTCGCGCGGTCCCGCCAGTTGGTGGTGCGCACCCCCGAGCGCGCCATCGCGCCCACCCGACAGACCGTGGCCTACCTCGTCACGGGCACCGGGGACGAGTCCGCGGCCGGTGCCGCGAGGGTCGCCGTCGACACCGGCGCGCTGGGCGCCGAGTGGGTGCTCGGGGCCGACGGCAACGACAC
>CAIOSS010000185.1 GCA_903860995.1 uncultured delta proteobacterium
CGGCCGATGCCCTCGCGCCCCTCGGGCGGCGCCCCGATGGCCCCGCCGAGCGTCTCCGGGGGCTTCTACCGCCCGCCCTCCGTCCCGCCGCCGCCGCCGCCGCCGCCCTCGTCGACGCCGCGCAACCTCGCCTCCCTCGCCGCGCTCGCGGTGCAGGGCGGCTCGACCCGCTACGACCTCCCGCAGACGGTCACCATCCCCGACCGCAGCGCCACCATGGTGATGCTCGTCGCGCGCGACGTCCCCGGCGAGCAGATGTACCTCTTCGCCCCGGACCCGGGCGTGGGCGACTCGGGCTCGCACCCCTTCCACGTCGCGCGCTTCGAGAACCGCACCGGCGGCACCCTCGAGCGCGGCCCCATCGCCATCTTCGAGCGCAACGCCTTCCTCGGCCAGGGGATGATGGAGTCGCTCCCCGACGGGGCGACCACCACGGTGCCCTTCTCCCTCGAGCGCGGCATCGCCGTCGAGTCGTCGCAGACCTCCGCCGTCGAGGGCGCGCGGCTGGTGCGCATGGTGCGCGAGTCGCTCACCGTCGAGCGCTACAGCGTCACCCGCACCACCTACCGCGCCCGCAACGGCATGGACCGCGCGGTGCGCCTGCTCTACCGCCACGCCCTCAACGGCGCGCAGACCTTCGAGCCCCCCGCGGGCACCGAGAACAGCAACGGCAACGCGCTCGTGCCGACCTCCATCGACCCGCACGGGCGCAGCGAGGTGGTGCTCACCACGCGCTCGCCCTTCAGCGTGGGCGTCGACTTCGCCAACGTGTTCGCCGCCGAGGCCATCACCGCGTACCTCCGCGACGGTCACCCCACCGACACCGTCGCCGCCACGCTGCGCGGCGCCCTCGACCTGCGGCAGCAGATCGCCGACCTCACCCAGCAGCGGGACAACCAGGTCACCCGGCGCGACGACCTCCAGCGCAACGCCGAGGAGACCCGCGGCAACCTCACGGCGATCCAGCGCAACCCGGCCGCGGCGGACCTCCGCGCGCAGCTCACCGCGCGGCTCGCCCGCACCGCGACGGAGATCGACCAGGCCATCCGGCGCATCGTCGAGCTCGACACGCAGATCGGCGAGCGGCGCGTGCGGCTCATCGAGGCCCTCCGCGGCGTCGAGCTCGACGTGAACACCCCCGCCCCCGCGGTCACCCCCGCCGCAGCGCCCGCGCGCTGACCCGCTACTCCGCCGCCGCCTCCCCCGCCGTCGGGGGTGGGGCCGGCTCGTCACCGAAGGCGCAGGCCCGCGAGCTCTCCGCCGCCCAGGGCGTCGCCGCCAACAGCTCCGTGCGCCGCAGCCGCTGGGCGGCCTGCCGCAGCGCCGTGCGCAGCCGGCACCGGGCGGCGTGGTCGGCCGGGTCGGGCGGCTGGAAGACCGGCGCCGCGCGCAGCCACGCGTCGGCGACGTCGCGCTCGCTGGTGATGCGATAGGCGACGAGCGCGAGGGCCTCGACGGACTCCACCGTCGGGTCGCCGAGCGCGGCGATCACGGCCCCGAGGTGGCGCCCCCCGGCGGCCGCGACGGCCCGCTGCACCAGCGCCGAGCGCTCGCGGGCGGGGGCGTCGCGGGACGGGGTGTACTCGCCGAGGCGCCACCACTCGACCTGCGCCGCGAGGCGGGAGCTCGTCGAGGCCGCGCGCAGCTCCAGGGAGGTCCACGGGTTGGCGAGCTCGACGGGCACGACGCCGACGCCGGGGAGGTGCGCCACGATGGGGCGGTACCCCCACGGCGCCGTCGGGAAGCCACGCATGGTCTCGGCGACCGAGGCCCAGGTGTAGCCCTGCGGCCACTCGGAGCCGCGGGCGAAGCGCTCGTCGAGCGAGTCGACGGCGAGGGCTGCCCCCACCGACGCGAGGCGACGCTGGGTGTGGCGCAGCAGCGACGGGCGCCGCCACCACGCCGGGCGCAGCGTCGGGCCGTGGGTCGTCGCACGCAGGGCGACGCGGTGCTCGATGACAAGGCGCGCGAGGTCGACGGTGACCGCGGCGGGGCAGCCGATGGGCCCGCACATCGCCGCGGCGTCGCGCACGCAGGCCGCCGCGTCGCGCAGCAGGAAGGGCAGCGCCGGGTCCGCGAGGCGGGCGCGCAGGGCGGATGCGTGGCGGTCCATGCAGGCGAGGCGATCGACGGGGACCGCCGCCGCGCGCGCCGCCTCGTCGCGGACGGC
>CAIOSS010000186.1 GCA_903860995.1 uncultured delta proteobacterium
CGGTCGACCGCCGACCCGGCGAGCAGCGCCTCGGGCCACTGGGCCGTCGGGAGCGTCGCCCGGAGGAGCCCGTCGAAGGCCGAGGCATCGAGGACGAAGCCCGAGGGCACCGAGACCCCTGGGAGGGCGCCGAGCACCGCGAGCTCCGCCGCCTTGCGACCGAAGCGCGCGGCTTCATGCGCCTCGGCAAGCGGGACCAGCCATCTCATCGCGGGCGCAGCATAGCCGAAGCGCGCTCGCCCGCGGAGCCCTTTCCCTGCCTCCGCACGGTCGCTGTGGTACGCCACCGTCACCCCCATGAACACCGACCCGGATCTCTTCCCCGACGCCCCTGACGACGACGACCACTTCCACGACGAGTGCGGCGTGTTCGCGGTGTACGGGCACCCCGAGGCGGCCAACCTGACGTACCTCGGGCTCCACGCGTTGCAGCACCGCGGCCAGGAGTCGGCCGGCATCGCCACGCTCGACGGCGCCGGGAAGATGCACCTCCACCGCCAGATGGGCCTCGTGCAGGACATCTTCAGCCCGCCGGTCATCGCGGGCCTGCCGGGCAACATCGCCATCGGCCACGTGCGCTACTCCACCGCCGGGGCCTCGCACGTGCGCAACGCCCAGCCCTTCGCGGTCGAGCACGGCGGCCTCGGGGTGGCGTGCGCCCACAACGGCAACCTCACCAACGTCGAGCAGCTCAAGGCCGCGCTCGACGCCGCGGGGTCGATCTTCCAGACCTCCACGGACACCGAGGTCTTCCTCCACCTCTACGCCCGCGCGCCCGCCGGCCCCATCGTCGACCGCGTGGTGCACGCGCTGCGGCAGACCCGCGGCGCCTACTCCGTGCTCTTCCTGGTGGGCGACACCCTCATCGCCGCCCGCGACCCGCACGGCTTCCGCCCGCTCTCCCTCGGCATCCTCAACCGCGCGCACGTCGTCGCGAGCGAGCCCACCGCCTTCGACCTCATCGCCGCGGAGTTCGTCCGCGACGTCGAGCCCGGCGAGGTGCTGGTCATCGGCCCCGAGGGCGTCCGCTCGCTGCGCCCCTTCGACCCCGCGCCCTCGCGCTTCTGCGTCTTCGAGCACGTGTACTTCGCGCGCCCCGACAGCACGGTCAACGGCCGCGCGGTGTACGTGGCCCGCCGTCGCATGGGCGAGATCCTCGCGGCCCAGAGCCCGATCGACGCCGACGTGGTCATCCCGGTGCCCGACTCCGGCGTGCCCGCGGCCATCGGTTACGCCAACGCGGCGGGCATCCCCTTCGAGATGGGCCTGATCCGCTCGCACTACGTCGGCCGCACCTTCATCGAGCCCGCGCAGTCCATCCGCCACTTCGGCGTGCGCCTGAAGCTCAACCCCGTGCGGCAGCTGCTCCAAGGGCGCCGGGTGGTGGTGGTCGACGACTCCATCGTGCGTGGCACCACCGCGCGCAAGATCGTGAAGATGATCCGCGACGCGGGCGCCCGCGAGGTGCACCTGCGCATCTCGTCGCCGCCCACCCGCTGGCCCTGCTTCTACGGCATCGACACGCCCACCCGGCGCGAGCTCATCGCCGCGAGCCACTCCGTCGAGGAGATCAGCCGGTACATCACCGCCGACTCGCTCGCGTACCTCAGCCAGGACGGCCTGCGCGAGGCCGTGGGCTACCCCGGCGGCGACGGATTCTGCGAGGCGTGCTTCACCGGCGACTACCCGGTCGAGATCATCCCCGCCGAGCGGCTCGCGATGCCGCGCGGCTGACCGAGAGGGCCACCGGCGCGAGCGCGTTGGTGTCCTCGGGCCGGGCACGCACCCACCGATCGATCTCGGCCACCGCCTGCGCCGCGTGGCCGTACTTCGCCAGCACCAGCATCTCCCCGGAGAACTCCTCCACCGACACGCTCGGAGGCGGCGGAGGCGCCGGGGGCGGCGGAGGCGGCGGTGACGGTTGGGCCGGCGGAGGCGGCGCCACGCGCACGGACGGTGGCGGGGCGACGACCGGAGCGGGGACCTCCTCCACCCGCGGGCGCGCGTGCTCGGCCATCGCACGCAGCACGTCTTCGCGGCGAAACTCGGGCTCGGTGAGCGAGTCGTCCTCGATGATGATCGACGCCTGCTCGACGCGCGGGTCGACGGCGGGCGGCTTCGGGAGCGCGATGCTGACGTCCGTGTCGGGCTGCGCGGCGTCGCTCTTGGCGAGGGCCCGCATGATGCCCGGGCGCTCGTGCGTCGGCTCCTCCGCGGTCTGCGCCCCGATGGGCGGGTGCGCGTCCGGCGGAACGGGGATCGCGGTCACGCGCGTCACGTCGCCGTCGGAGCTCGGCTCGTCCGCACCGCCGGGCGCCGGGCTCCCGCGCCGCACCGCCATCACCGCGGTGGACACATCCGTCAGCGACGGGTGCGCCGACGCCACGGGGCCAGGCGCCCCCCGGGCGTACACCAGGAAGGCGTCGAACATCGCCAGGGTGCGCGCGACCTGCTCGGGGCTCATCGCGAGCAC
>CAIOSS010000187.1 GCA_903860995.1 uncultured delta proteobacterium
ATGGAGGTGCTCATCGAGACGCGGGCCGACTGGTTCCTCGGGGCGATGCCGGTGATGGAGCGCGCGCTCCAGGGGGCCGAGCGGCACGGGCACCGGATCCTGCTCTTCCTGGTGGGCCTGGAGAGCCTCTCGCAGAAGGAGCTCGACCTCTACAACAAGGGCGTCACCGTCGAGCAGAACGAGCGCACTCGTGCTCGAGTGTCGGCGCCTCCGCCGGCGCTACCCGAGGAGCTACTCGGACCCCCCCGCGGCCTTCGGGTTCATCCTCTACAACCCCTGGACCGAGCTCTCGGACATCACCCTCAACCTCGACACCGCGGAGCGCATCGGGCTGCAGGAGTTTCGCGGTCAGCTCACCCGCGCCAAGCTCCGGCTCTACCCCGACACCGCGCTCTTCTACAAAGCGAAGCACGAGGACCTCCTCTCGCCCCGCTTCCCCTATGAGGCGATGGATTCCGCGCGGCGCTACGGCTACGAGGCCGAGGTCCCGTGGCGCTTCCAGCACCTCGCGGCCGACCGCGCGTACGGCGTCCACGACGCGGTCTTCCGCGCCGTCGGCAAGCACGAGGAGGTGCGCATGCTGCGGGAGATCGTGCGCTTCCTCGAGCGCCGCCCGGACCGCTGGGCGGAGCCCGTCTCCGTCCTCGCGCGGGACATCGTCCGGGGCCTCGGGGTCCGCTTCCAGCGCGACATCCTGCACGGCGCGCCGTCGTCCCCCGGGCCCGCGCGCCCCCCCCTCTCGGGCAGCGCCCCCCTCCCGGGCTCGGCCCCCCCGCGGTGGACGATCGGGCCGCGTGGCAGCGCGTCAGCGCCGCGGCCCGGGAGGTGCGCACCCCCGCGGACGCCCTGCGCGCGGTGGGCCTCACCCCCCCCCCGACGACCTGCCCGACGACCCGCCGGCGATCGCGGTCGACCCGCTGCGCGTGGAGGTCCCGCGGCTGGAGCTGCTGGCCTATGAGCACGGGTTGAAGCCCGCGCTCTACCTCACGCTCCCGCGCGCGGAGGCTGACGCCATCGCCCAGCGCTTCGGCGACCACCGCATGGCGCGGGTCGATTACCTGTTCATGTATGACGCCGTCACGGACGTCCGCCGTCGCGCCCCGGCGGCGCCCGGCGAGGGCACCCACGTAGACCTCTTCATCGCCCGCGACGCGGCCCTGGTCGAGCGCGCCCGGACCATCTACGAAGACCCGCGCGGGCCGAGCGAGCACCTGGCGGAGATGGGCGCCATGCTCGGCTACCCGCCGTGCTGCGTGGAGGCCTTCGCGGCCCTCCCCGACCGCTCCAACAACACGGCCATCCGCTACGCCGCGATCGCGCGCACGCGGCGGCTCGGGCTCCCGTTTGCGCCGGTGCTCAACAACCTCTTCGCGTACGTGCTGCCGTCGTTTCCGTGCTCGTACGGGCGCGCGTGGTCGGTGGCGCAGGCTGAGGCGGTACTCGACCTCCTGGCGCGGACGCAGCCCGACACCGCGGCGACGCTGCGGCGGGCGCTGGCGCGGCCGGTGTTGTTCTTCGACCACGCGCGGCTCGTGGTGCTCGAGGGCGCGCGGCTCGACGGCGACGTGATCCGTTATGGCGGCGTCGCGGGCGGCCTCTCGCCCACGGAAGATCACGCCGTGCGCGAGCGCCTCGAGCGGGCGCTGTGCGCCGTGCTCACCCGCGGCGACGGGCTGCGGGTGACCGACGGCGCGCTCGAGGTTCTGCGCGGCTCTGCGCGGGCGGCCTGGCTGCCACGGTGTGAGCCGTCCCTCGGGGTGCTGGCGCCGTTCGGGCTATAGACGGCGATCAGTGACCGTCAACGAGAGGGTTCTACGCGTACGGATCATACAGTAAGGTGGGACGCAACCATGCGGTCACCCTCTGCTCGTCGCGTGTTCCGAGGCCTCGGCGTCGCTCTCCTGACCGCGTCGCTCGGGGCGTGCGGCGTCACCGACGACCGACCGAGACCTGTTGATTTCGGCATCGACGTCGTCTTTCCGGACATCGTCACGGTGGACAACGGGGCGCGCGACACGTTGGACGTGCCCGCCGACGCAGCCTGTCCCAGCACCTGGGCGCGCTGCGTGGACATGACCTGCTACGCCATTCTCAGCGATCCCACGCACTGTGGGAGCTGCTCCGTCGCGTGCGCGGCTGGACAGCGCTGTAACGCAGGGGAGTGCGAGTCGGGCGACGGCGGCGCGGACGTGCCCGCGGCGACTGACACGGGCGCGGATGTGCCCGCGGCGATCGACCTTGGCGCCCCGGTGGACGTGCCCGCGGCGATCGACCTTGGCGCCCCGGTGGACGTGCCCGCGGCGATCGACCTTGGCGCCCCGGTGGACGTGCCCGCGGCGATCGACCTTGGCGCCCCGGTGGACGTGCCCGTCATCTGCCC
>CAIOSS010000188.1 GCA_903860995.1 uncultured delta proteobacterium
CCCGAGGCGGTGCGGCTGCTGCTGGCGATGGGCGAGCTCGAGGCCGCGGAGCGCTGCACCCGGGCAGAGGCGACGGTGGCGAGCGCGGCGCACCCGGTGGTGTCGGGCGCGCGGCTGGCGGTGGCCGAGGCGGCGGCGGCGACGAAGCCCGCGGTGGCGATGGCGATCTGGTCGGCGCACATCGAGGCGCTGATCGCGACCGGCGAGCGGGCGCGCTACCGGGAGGCGGCGGGCTTCATCCGGCGGATGCAGGCCCTCGGGGGGGCGGAGTCGAGGGCCTGGGTGGCCTGGGCCCGGGAGACGCACCCGCGGCGGCGCGCGCTGCGGGTCGAGCTGTCGGCGTAGGGGGCGCTACCATCGGCCGATGAGGTTCGCGCTTCTCCTCGGCGTGGCCCGCCACCGCTCGAGCCCGGCGCGGTCTGGCAGGGACCTACGCCCTCGCGCGACCGTAGTGCGGCACCACGGACTCGCCGTACCTCTCCCGCAGGAAGCGCTCGCGGTAGACCATGCGCGCCGCGAAGCAGACCTTGCTGACGTACCACGCGTTGAACCCGCCATCGACAAGCCCGCCGAACACCGGGAGCGCCTGCGCGAGCTTCGCCTTCGTGAGCCGGATGCCGAGCTGCTCCGCAAGCTTCTGGATGAGGCGGACCACGGCGACGCGCTGGAGCTCGTCCCAGGACTTCTTCTGCGCGGCCATCACCGTGGCCTTCGCGACCTCCGTCACCGCCGCCTGCTTGGCGACCGTGTCTCCGCCGGTGGCGACAGCGAGCACCGTCATCGCGACATAGCGCTCCGACTCCAACGACACGTCGTAGCCGTAGTAGGTCGCGTACTCGTTCACCGCGCGGAGCGCGAGGGCGACCAGCGCCGGGATGTCGACGGCCATGCCAGGGAGGCCAGCGGCGCCGGCGGCGGTGCCTTCCGCCAGCGCGAGGGTCTTGTACTTCGCGGCGAGGTACCCGACCGTGGTCTCGACGCGCTTCAGTGAAAGGCCGTGGATGTCGCTCGCCGCTCCGTCGGACCGATACTCCGCGAGGATGGCGCCCCTGCGGCAGGCGACGCGGAGGCGGGCGGCGAGGGTCCCCTCCCCGGCGGTGGGATGACCGCGCCCCACGGCTGAGGAGGCCTCCCCAGGCGAGGTCGGAGCCTGGGGGTCGGCTGGGGAGACCTACTTCGTCGGGGGCGCGTCGGGGAGCGGCTCGGGGGAGGGCTCCTCCGCCGAGGGCGCGCGGGGGGTGCCGACGGGGCGGGCGAGGCGGTCGGCCTCGGCGTCGAGGCGGGCGTAGCGGAGCAGCGCGTCGAGGACGGCGCGGGCCCGAGGCTCATCGATCTCGGCCTCGCCGAAGAGGTTGTCGCGACCGGCGAGGGCCGTGACGAGCTGGGCGTCCTCGGTGCCGATGGCCTTGAGCGCCGCGTCGAGCTTCTCCGCCGGGGTGCGGATGGCGCTCGCCCACTTCTTCGGCGTGGGCTTGCCGCCATCGATCAAGGCGTCGGGAAAGTCAGCGGGTTTCTGCTTCTCGAGGTGAGCGGCGGCGCGGAGGGCGTACTTCACCAGTTGGAGCGGGTCTTTCGGCATGGCCCCGGCGAGCAGCAGCGACTCCAGCATGGGGGCGTCGTAGAGGCCGACCACGCGGCGACGCACGTCCTCGATGGCGGCGCGGGTGAGCACCTCGCTGGCGTCGCGCTCGCGGCGGGGCTGCGCGTCGTCGGCGCGCTCGCGGGTGAGGGTGACGTCGGCCTTCACGAGGTCGGCGCTGCAAGCGGCGATGGAGACGGCGATGGAGCGCGCGAGGGACGCGGCGGCCTCGCCGCTCGCGGCGTCGTGGCGGGCGGCGATGGCGGCGCCGAGGGCGGCGGCGTGCTGCCGGGCCATGGCGGCCGTGCGATCGCAGTCCTTCTGGAGGTCGAGCACCTCCTTGGAGAGCTCAGGCGTCTTCGAGGAATCGCTCATCGTGTGATCGGCATCCTTTCAGCGGGGACGTGAAGGGCGCACGGCGACGACGCAGGCGCCCGGATGGGCAACGAGCGTAGCGGAAGGGTGCAGCGGAGCGGGAGAGAGAACGATGCGGGAAATGGGTGTGGGGAGAGGTCAGGGCAGCGGTGCCGTCTCGTACAGGTGCCGCTGGAAATCGAGGAACACCTTTCGTATCCCGCCGGGAGGACCGAGCTGGGCGGTGGCGTCGTCGATGCTCCCGTACTTGAGCTTGAGCAGGGACGGGAGCTTGTCGGCGTCGAGCTGGTCGACGCCCTCGCGGACGTAATGGTCCAGCACGAACGCCACGAAGGCCTGCTGGGCGTCGGTCAGACCGGCCCCCGCCTTCTTCGTGGCCTGAGCCGCTCGCACCGCGCGCCCGACCATCGGCGTCGCGTAGGCGACGAAGGCCAGCAGGTCGTAGAGGTCGCTGTCCTCCGCGGAGACGACCGCCTGCATCTCGCTCAGCGCCTCGCGGCCGAACCCCGCGTCGGAGAGTTGGCCCAGTAGCGCCGTGCGCGTCTCGGGCACGCTCCACAGGGTGCGGAGCTGCTCCTGGCTGCTGAACAGCGCGGGCAGCACCCCGAAGAGGGACTCCAGGAACTGCACCGCGGACATCGGCTTGCCGTCGGCGCTCCAGAAGGTCGTCGACACCATGCTCTGAAGCGTTCGCTCCTTCCCGTCCGCGAGCTTGATCTTGAGGACCGTCGGGCGTTCGACATCGGTGTTGTCGCGCAGCCCCGCGCCGCGCGTAGGATCCGGTGCCCCCCGGGTGTACGGCACGACGTCCCCGGGTTCGGGCGCCACCGGCTCGCCATCCCACTCCGCGTCGTTGAAGTGGTGGTGAGCCTTCACGAAGTCGTAGATCGTGAAGTAGTCCTTGCCCTCGTAGAGCCGCGTGCCTCTCCCGATGATCTGCTTGAACTCGATCATCGAGTTCACGGGGCGCATCAAGACGATGTTGCGGACGTTGCGGGCGTCGACGCCCGTCGAGAGCTTCTGCGAGGTGGTGAGCACCGTCGGGACGGTCTTCTCGTTGTCCTGAAAGTCTCGCAGGTGCTGGTCGCCGATCTTGCCGTCGTCGGCGGTCACGCGGACGCAGTACTCGGGCTCCGCGCTCTTCTTCGTCTGATTGATGAGATCGCGCACCCCGAGGGCGTGGAGCTGCGTCGCGCAGAACACCAGGCTCTTCTCGCGCTCATCGACCATTCCCATGAACAGCTCCACGCGATGCTGCTCCCGCGCCTTGATCTCGATGACGCGGTTGAAGTCCTTCTCGGTGTATCGCCGCCCCGACTCGACCTCCCCCTCCACCACCGTGTCGTCGGGGGTGTAGACGTACTCGTCGAGGGTCGTCGTGATCTCCTTCACCCGAAACGGGGTGAGAAACCCGTCGTTGATGCCGTCCTTGAGGGAGTAGATGTACACCGGCTCGCCGAAGTACTTGTACGTATTGACGTTGTCCTTGCGCTTCGGGGTGGCCGTGAGACCGAGCTGCACGGCGGGCGCGAAGTACTCCAGAATGTCGCGCCACGAGCTCTCGTCGTCGGCCCCGCCCCGGTGGCACTCGTCGATGATGATGAAGTCGAAGAAGTCCTCGGGGTAGGCGCCGAAGTAGGGCAAGGGTTTGCCGCTCTCGTCCACGCCCGACATGAAGGTCTGGAAGATCGTGAAGAAGATGCTGCCGTTCTTGGGCACCTTCTTCTTCTTGCTGATCTCCTTCGGGGAGATGCGCACCAGGGCGTCTTCCGGGAAGGCCGAGAAGGCGTTGTAGGCCTGGTCGGCGAGGATGTTCCGGTCGGCCAGGAACAGGATGCGCGGCATCCGGTCGCCCTCCTTCGAGAGGCTCCACCGGCTATGGAACAACTTCCAGGCGATCTGGAAGGCGATGGCGGTCTTGCCCGTGCCCGTCGCGAGCGTGAGCAGCACCCGCTTCTTCTTCGCGGCGACGGCGTCGAGCACCCGCGCCACGGCGATGTCCTGGTAGTACCGCGGCGCCCAGGCCCCGCTCTTGTCTTCGTAGGGGACGGCGGCGAAGCGGTCTCTCCATACGTTCTGCTCGGCGAAGGTCTGCGCCCAGAGCTCGTCGGGCGTGGGGTATCGGGACACCTCGCCCTCGTGGCCCGAGGTCATGTCGATGCCATGGATCCCGAGGCCGTTGGTCGAGTACGTGAACCGGATCGCGAGCTTCTTCGCGTAGGCCTTCGCCTGTCCGACCCCTTCGGTGACGGGGGCCGCGCGCTCCTTCGCTTCGACCACGGCGAGCTTCGTGTTCCGGTAGATGAGCACGTAGTCGGCCTTCAGGGCCGCCGCCCGCCGTCCATGGCCTTCGAGGCGCCCCTGGGTGATCGGGTACTCCGGATAGATCCGGCTGCCCTCGACGACGCCCCAGCCCGCGCTCTTGAGCGCCGGGTCGATGTGCACCAACCGCGTCTCGGCTTCGTTCACGGCTTCGTGCTCCTCGGCTTCTTCGGTCTCGGCAAGCCCTGGAGGCGCTTCGCGGTCAGCTCGAAGGCAAGGTCGACCGCACGGGGCTGAGCGTCCACGAGCACCCGATATCGCTCGTACTCCTGCTCCGCCCTCGCCTTCGCGCTCTCGGCGGAGACCTTCCCGGCGTGGTCGAGCAGCTCGCGCCCCGACAGCTTCAGGAACTCATCGAGCTTCGTGACCCATTCGCGCATCGTCATGGGCTTGCGATTGAGCGCCTGGAGCTCGGCGAACTCCAGGTAGGCGCTCACGATGCGGTTGAGCGCGTTGAGCTCGTGTTCAGTGAGGAAGTTCTTGGCGACGGAGACGTCCTCCTTGCGCACGATGCCGCCCGGCCGCGTGCTCTTGAGTCCCATCGACGGCTGCGACGCGTCCGCGCGATCGAAGACGACCTCGGCGGCGGTGTGGCCGTGCGCCGCGAAGTGCATCTTGTTCTGCACCGTGGCGAAGAAGCGCTGGGAGACCTCCGTGTCGGGCGTGTAGTCGACGCTGGTCGCGTAGATGTCGAGCACCTTCTGGTAGAACCGCCGCTCGGACGAGCGGATGTCCCGGATGCGTTCGAGCAGCTCGTCGAAGTAGTCGACTTGACCCTTCCCGGGAGGGTTCTTGAGGCGCTCGTCGTCGAGCGTGAAGCCCTTCGTCAGGAAGTCCGTGAGGCGCGCCGTCGCCCACTGCCTGAACTGCGTCCCGCGGTGGGAGCGGACGCGATAGCCGACGGCGAGGATGGCGGGCAGGTTGTAGTGAAGCAGGCGCCGCGTCACGGACCGCGAGCCCTCGGAGCGAACTTGTAAGGAAGCCTTACACGTTGCCGCCGGGTCGAGCTCCCCCTCGGCGTAGATGGCCTTCAGGTGGATCGTGACGTTCTGCGGCGTCACCTGGAACAACTCGGCGATGAGCGCCTGGGTCAGCCAGAGGGTGTCGCCCTCGAAGCGGCACTCGATGCGGGTTCGACCGTCCTCGGTCTGGTACAGGAGCAGCGAGGAGGTCGGCTGCGGGTCCGTGCTCATGCGCGGTGACCTCAGAGCTGGCCGCTGAAGGCCCGGTGGAGGAGGGACTTCTTAAGCTCATCGAGGGCGGCGAGCTTTTGTTGGTAGATGGATTCGAGGCGGAACGTATTTTCCCGAACGCGGTCAAGCCTGTTCGAGATGGCCACCTGCTCCCTGAACGGCGGAACCCGGGTTCGGAACTCGAATAAGTGCTCTCGGTTTACCTTCGGCATTCCGGCACGAGCGGAACCTTTTAGTGCATAGTCCGTAAACGCCTTAGTGAGAAGCAGATAGAACAAGTAATCACGCCCCACCTTGCCTGGACGAGGGGCCAGCGGATACACATCGGCGCTGCAAATGCCGTCAAAATCCGGCCTCGCCACCTTCATTAGGTACGGGCGGATTTTGCTATAGAGAACCATCGACTGATCGAAGCCAAACTTTGCCGAAATTAGTCCCTCGTCTCGGGCCGTCTTGAGATCGAACAGGCGTCCGGTACGAGCCTCGATGTTTCCGGCCCCAATGTGTATCAGGTCAAAACAATTGGGGAGCCGAGGGTCAACGAGAACCGAAGTGATGGCACAGAGCTCATCGAACTTCTTCTCGCTCCATTGGGCTGTGCCTTCTGAAAGCGCTACGTTGAGGTAACCATCGAACACCTCCCTGGCGTTCTGCAGGTTCTTCTGGGCA
>CAIOSS010000189.1 GCA_903860995.1 uncultured delta proteobacterium
ACGTCGCCACGGCGCTCCCCAGGTTTCTCGACCATCTCGGCCGATCCAATGAGCACTGCCGAAGAAGACGAATCGACACGTTCCGGGAGACGATCGACACCTATGCGGAATCTGCGAGCAGCTAGCCGCTTAACGCCTATGCCCGTCGAGGGTGCCCTGGTCGGCCGTGCCAGCTCGCCGGGCTCGGAGTACAAGCTCCGGACTCGGGACCAGACCGAGCGCATCATCGAGGCCAACGCCTCACCGATCGTGGACGACCGGGGGTTGCTTCTGGGCGCCGTGATGGTTTTCCGTGACGTCAGCGAGGCGCGCCGGAACAGGCATCAGCTCGAGCAAGCGCAGCGCATGTTGGCGCTCGGGACGATGGTTTCCGGCGTCGCTCACGAGGTCAACAACCCTCTGACCTTCGTGACTTCGAACCTGCATATGGCCCTCGAAGGAATCGCCCGTAACCCCGCCCGGCTGGCGGCTCAGGGCGACGACGGCCTGGCCTTCGCCAACATCGAACAGGCTCTGCGCGAGGCGGCGCTCGGCGGCGAGCGCATCGCCCGCATCGTCGCCAGTCTGAAGCCCCTGGGGCGACAGCCAGATCGCTTGCAGGAGAGCGCCGACCTGGCCGGGGCCCTGCAGTGGGCGCTGAATGTATCGGCCTCCGAGCTGCGGCAGCGCGCTCGCGTCACCACCACGCTGGCGGCGCTGCCCCCGGTGCGGTGCGACGAGACGCGACTCGGGCAGGTGTTCATCAATCTGCTGCAAAACGCGGCGCAGGCGATCCCGCCGGGGGAGCCCGAGCGCCACGAGGTGCGCGTCTCGACGCGGGTCGACGGCGCGTGGGTCGTCACCGAGATCAAGGACTCGGGGAGCGGCATCCCCCCCGAGCATCTGGCGCGTATTTTCGAGCCTTTCTTCACCACCAAGCCGGTCGGGCTGGGCACCGGGTTGGGGCTGTCGATCTGCCACGGCATCATCCAGGCGAGCGGCGGCGAGTTGACCGTGACCAGCGAGGTCGGCCACGGCACCACCTTCACGGTGCGCCTTCCGTTGGCCCTGGGCCTGCCGCCGGCGCTGGCCCCGCCGCCGGCGCTGGCCCCCCGCGGTGGTGCCCGAGCGCGCCTGCTGGCCATCGACGACGAGCCGCTGATCCTGATGCTCATGCGCCGCGTCCTGGCTGCTGATCACGAGTTCACGACCCTCGAGACCGCCGCCCAGGCCCTCGACCTGCTCGCCTCCGGGGCGCGCTTCGACGTGATCCTCTGCGACGTGATGATGCCCGGCATGACCGGCATCGAGCTCCACGAGGTGCTCTCCCGGGATTACCCTGACCAGGCCGCCCGCATGATCTTTCTCTCGGGCGGCGCCACGAACCCCGACGCCGCGGCCTTCCTTGAACGCTTCGCGGGCCGCCACCTGGAAAAGCCCTTCGGCCGTGGCGCGCTCCGAGCTTTGATTGACCAACTCATCGGCAACCAGGCCACCAACCACCCGTAATCAACTGGCAGGGGGAACAATGTCGATTCTCGACCGAAATCACGTGAAAGTCTCGGGCCAGGGCGCCCGGGCGATGATCTTTGCCCACGGCTACGGCTGCGACCAGAACATGTGGCGCCTGGTCGCTCCCGCCTTCGAGCGAGACTACCGGGTCGTGCTCTTTGACTACGTGGGGGCCGGCAAGTCTGACCTGTCGGCCTACCGGCCCGCGCGCTACGGCTCGCTCGCCGGCTACGCCGAGGATGTGCTCGAGATCTGCCACGAGCTTGGCCTCACCGACGCGATCTTCGTCGGCCACTCGGTCAGCTCGATGATCGGTGCCGTCGCCCTGCAACGCGACCCCGGGCTGTTCAGCCAGCTCGTGATGGTCGGCCCCTCGCCCTGGTACATCAACGAGGGTGACTACCACGGTGGCTTTGGCCGCGCCGACATCGACGGGCTGCTCGCCCTGCTCGACGCCAACCACCTGGGCTGGTCCGCCACCATGGCCCCGGTCATCATGGGCAACCCCGACCGCCCCGAGCTGGCGGAAGAGCTGGCCAACAGCTTCTGCCGCACCGACCCCGAGATCGCCCGGCATTTCGCCCGCGTGACCTTCCTGTCGGATTGCCGCGCGCAGCTGCCCGGTATCCGGGTGCCGACCCTCGTCATCCAGTGTACCGAGGATGCCATCGCCCCCCGGGTCGTGGGTGAGTACGTCCACCGCCAGATCGCCGGGAGCAGCATCGCTTACATCCAATCAAACGGCCACTGCCCGCACCTGAGCGCGCCGGCCGAGACCATCGCGGCCATTCGCGCCTTCCTGTGAGCTTTGACCCCACCGATGACTTCGAGCTCGCCCCTTGCGGGCTGCTGTCGACCCGCCCTGACGGCCTGATCCTCCGGGTCAACCAGACGCTGTCAAGCTGGCTTGGCACCCCACGCGAGGCCTTGGTGCAACGCAAGCGCTTCGAGGATGTCTTGTCGTTGCCGGGGCGGCTCTTTCACGGGACCCACTTCGCCCCGCTGCTACAGATGCAAGGCTTCGTCGACGAGATCGCCCTCGAGATGCGGCGCCCTGACGGCTCTGGCCTCCAGGTGCTTGTCAGCGCCACCCTCACGAAGGACGAAGCGGGGCAGCCGCTCGGGGTGCGCATCGCGGTCTTTCGTGCCAGCGAGCGTCGCAGGTACGAAGAAGAGCTTCTGCGCTCCAGGTATGTCCAGGCCGAGCAGCTCGCGGCCATCGTCCGATCCTCGCGGGACGCGATCATCAGCATCTCCAGCCTCGGCGTCATCCAGACCTGGAACGAGGCTGCCGTCCGGCTCTACGGCTACTCGGCCGACCAGGCCGTCTCCTCTCAGTTGTCGATGCTCGCTCCGGACGATCAGGCCGCGGAAGACCAGGCCTTCCTGGCGCGGCTCCTGGGCGGCGAGTCGTTGCTGCTCGAGGCCCGACGCCGGCGCCTCGACGGCCAGCTCGTGCCCGTCGCCATCAGCGGCGCCCCGGTCCGGGGCACTGACGGGCGGGTCGTGGGCGCGGCCACGGTGCACCGCGACATGTCGGCCTGGCGCGAGGCCGAAGAGCGCCGCTCGCTGATGCTGCGCGAGCTGACTCACCGCACCAAGAACCTGCTGGCCATCGTCCAGGCGGTCGAGCGGCAGAGCGCGGCGACGACCACCAGCAAAGAAGAGTTCCACGAGCGGCTGTCGGGGCGTCTGCGCGCCATCGCGGCCTCGCACGACATGCTGCTCTTGTGCGAGTGGCGCGGCGTGGTCGTCGCCGAGGTGCTCCGCTCTCAGCTGGCCCCTTTCGCCGAGATCAACCGGCTGCGGATCCACAGCGAGGGGCCCGCGCTCCAGCTCAACGCCGACGCCTCCCACAACCTGGCCCTCGCCATCCACGAGCTGGCGACCAACGCGGTGAAGTACGGCGCGCTCTCCGGGCTGACCGGCGAGGTCTTCATCTCGTGGGGCCTGGTCGATGGCTCACCCGGGCCGCCGATCTTCGAGCTGCGCTGGTCCGAGCGGGGCGGCCCCCCCGTGGCCCCACCGAGTCGCCGCGGCTTCGGTCTCACGGTGCTCGAGCGCATCGTGCCTTCCGCGCTCGACGGCTCCGCGACCCTGAGCCTCGAGCCCCCGGGCGCTCTATGGACGATCCGGATACCAGCGAGGTTGCTCGAGCCCCTCCCCGCCTGACCCAACGCCCGGACGATGGGAGGATTCAGCCTGTGTGGACGACGTGCACGGGTAGCTCCGCCCGCGCTCGGGCGCGGCGCCGACGCCGACGAGGTGCGCGCTCTCGTCGAACAACTCGCGGCGGTCTGCGGTCGAGCCCGACCGTGCACGTGAGCGTGGTCACGGTAGTCGATGGGGATCTCGACCTGGCTGATCACGCTGGGTGATGTTCCAAACGAAACCCCCTCGGCGAGCTTGATCAGCACGATCCGAGGGGGTCCCCTCCGTTCAGC
>CAIOSS010000190.1 GCA_903860995.1 uncultured delta proteobacterium
GACGTGACGGAGCAGAAGCTCCAGAATGCCGAATTCTCTGGGCAGATTGCGGCGATTGAGAAGTCCCAGGCGGTGATCGAATTCGGGCTGGACGGGACCGTCCTCAAGGCCAACCAGATCTTCCTCGACGCGATGGGCTACCGGCTCGCGGAGGTGGTGGGCAAGCACCACAGCATTTTCGTCGACCCGGCCGAGCGGAAGAGCAGCGCTTATAAGGAGTTCTGGGCAAAGCTCAACGACGGCGAATACCAGGAAGCGGAGTACCGACGCATCGGGAAGGGCGGGCGCGAGGTCTGGATTCAGGCGGCGTACTTTCCCATCTTCGACCTGGGTGGCAGGCCCTTCAAGGTGGTGAAGTTCGCGACGGATGTGACGCGCAAGGTGATGGCACGAATCGAGATCGCGAAGATCGTCAACTCGCTCGGAAGCGCGGCGGGCGACCTGGGGCAGATCAGTGAGGTGATGAGAAGCAACGCGAGCCATAACGTCGCGCAGGTCAACAGCGTCTCCGCGGCGGCGGACGAGGTGAGTCGCAATGTCCTGGCGGTCGCAGCCGGGACCGAAGAGATGGGCGCGAGCATCCGGGAGATTGCGCAGAGCGCGAACACCTCGGCGCGCGTCGCGAAGCAGGCGGTGTCCTCCGCGGAGCGCACCAATGCGACAGTGACCCAGCTGGGCCACAGCAGCGCCGAGATTGGCAAGGTGGTGAAGGTCATCACCTTGATTGCACAGCAGACGAACCTGCTCGCGCTCAACGCGACCATCGAGGCGGCGCGCGCGGGTGAGGCGGGCAAGGGGTTCGCGGTCGTGGCCAGCGAGGTGAAGGAGCTTGCGAAGGAGACTGCCCGCGCGACCGAGGAGATCAGCAAGCGGATCGAGAAGATCCAGCAGGACACGCTTCTGGCCGTGGAGGCGATCGTCGGGATCAGCGAGATCATCGCCCAGATCGACGACATGTCTTCGACGATCGCCGGCGCCGTCGAGGAGCAGACCGCGATGACCAAGGAGAACGCTCGTAGCGTGAGCGAGGGCGCGCAGGGCAGCACTGAAATCGCGCGGACCATCGTCGGCATCGCGGATGCTGCGAAGACCACCGCGCTCGGCGCAGACGACACCCGCCGGGCGGCAGCGCTCGTCGAGTCGCTCGCCAATGAGCTTCGGCGGGTCGCTCTCGGCTGAAGCCGCGCCCGGGTTGGCGTATCCAGCCGCCCTTTCGGCGCAGGTCGAGGGCGGCGCTGCGCCATGGGCTCACCTCATCTCCTGCGCGGGGGCGGAGGGTCACCATCGGGGCCTCGAAGCGGTGACGGCCCGGGACGGTCGCGACGACCGCGCCCGGAGAGAGCCTCGCGCGGCCTCACCACCTTCCGTGAATCAAAAGCGCGTCGCATCTTCGTGAGATCGGGCGACACGATGAAAACGCGCGACTGATGAAGATTGAGCGATGGCCTTCCGGGCGACCGTCCAATTGGGGGGGGAGCGGTAGTGTGATGCCGATCGTCGGCGACCCGGCAACCGACGACGA
>CAIOSS010000191.1 GCA_903860995.1 uncultured delta proteobacterium
CCGCCTCGGCCCGCCGCCCCGCCCCGGGCGCGGCGCCGGCGACCAGCAGCGCCATCGCCGCGTCGGCCTGCGCGCCCGCGTCGCCCGTGCGCTCATCGGCGGCGCGCACCAGCGCCTCGCGCTCGCGGTAGCGGGCCGGGTCGACGGAGAACTCGCCGTCGTAGCGTGCGAGCCGCGTCCGGAGCATTCCGCGGAAGGCCTCGTCGACGGCCTCGGCCGACACCCCGAGGGCGCGCGAGAGGACCGCCGGCGTCGCGAGCCCGTCCCCCCAGAGCGGCAGCATCGCCGCCACGCGCTCGAAGCCATGGCGCTCGATGAGGAAGGCCACGAGCTGCGAGGCGGCGTAGTAGGCCGTGAGCATGTCGTCGGCGTGGCGGGCGTGCGTGAAGGCGGCGTTGAAGTCGGCGACCTGCGGCAGGCGCCCGGCGACGAGCGCGCGGTGCAGCGCCGGGTCGTCCTCGCGGGCCCACTCGGGCCTCGGGTGGAAGGCCTCCCACTCGCTCAGGCCCTCGGTGAACCACCGCGGCACCCGCGAGCGCGAGCGCTGCACGGCGAAGACGTGGGCGAGCTCGTGCCAGACGATCTGGGCCCAGTTGAAGGGTCCGCCCCGGGGTGAGAGCGCGGTCACCACGCGGCCGAAGCACACGCCCTGCACGCCGATCTCGGGCACCCCCGCGGTGCGCACGGAGAAGTGCTCGGCGTCGGCGTAGAGCTCGATGGAGATGGGCCCCTCGGGGGTGAACCCGTAGCGCCGTACCATGTCGCCCCAGGCGCGGTGCAGCAGCGCCGGGACGAAGCGCCGAAGGATGGCGCGCTCCTCCCGGTGGTACCGGATGCGGAAGGGCCCGTCGGCCTCGACGACGTACGACTCCGGGATGGTGCGCTC
This sequence comes from uncultured delta proteobacterium, assembly GCA_903860995.1. Lineage (GTDB taxonomy): Bacteria > Myxococcota_A > Polyangia > Polyangiales > SCUS01. Next base: position 887 of record CAIOSS010000191.1, read on the forward strand.
GTAGAAATTGAGCAGGTTGGCCACGCGCACGTTGAAGCGGCTCTGCTCGAAGGAGCGCCGCAGCTCCGCCAGCGCCTCCGGCTCGTTGCCCGTGCGCAGCAGGTTGATGCCCAGGAAGGCCCGCATGCGGGCGCCCGCGCGCCGGTCGCCCGCGATGCCGGGGCGCGCGAGGCCCTCGCGCATGAGGGTCGCGGCCTCGGCGTAGCGGTGCTCCCAGTCGGCGAAGTCGGCGAGCACCTCGTAGGCCTCGGCCCACGCCGGCGCCACGGCGAAGACGGCGTCGAAGGCCGCGCGCAGCCCCGGGAGGTCGCCCGCGGAGAAGCGCGCCACGCCCCGCATGGTGAGCACGTCGAGGTCGCGCGGGTTGATCGCGGCGGCCTCGTCGAGCCGCCGCGCGGCGCCCGGCAGGTCGTCGTCGCGCAGCATGAGCGAGGCCTGCATGGCCATCGCGCCGGTGAGCCGGGGGTCGACCGCGAGCGCGGCGGCGAGGTCGTCCCGGGCGCGGGCCATGTCGAGGTCGGACGAGAGCCGCGTGCGCGCCCGCAGCAGCAGCGCCCGCGGGTGATGGGGGTTGGCCCGGAGCACCGCCGAGAGGGCCTCGCCCGCGGGGGCGTAGTCCTCGGTGGTGAACATGAGCGCGGCCTGCTCGAGGTTGGTCTCCGCGCGCCCGGGCGCCGCCCGCAGCGCGTCGTTGAAGGCCGCGTTGGCGTCGCGCACCGCGCCCAGGGCCCGCGCCGCCACGCCCACCCAGGTGAGGAAGTCCGCGTCGCGCATCCGCGCCGCCGC
>CAIOSS010000192.1 GCA_903860995.1 uncultured delta proteobacterium
CGTTGGCGCCGGACTGCCGCACCGCATCGGACACGGTGTTGAACACCGGGACGGCGCCCTCGAAGGTCGTGCCGCCGCCGCCCGGGGTGACGCCGCCGACCACCTTGGTGCCGTACGCGAGCATCTGCTTCGCGTGAAATGAGCCGAACTTGCCGGTGATGCCCTGCACCACCAGCCGCGTGTTCCCATCGACGAGGATTGCCATCGGTTTGCTCTACTTCTGCCCGTTGACGAGGCTGCAGATCTTCTGTGCGCCGTCGAGCATGGTCGACGCCGGCGTGATCGCGAGGCCGCTCTCCGCGAGCAGCCGCCGACCCTCCTCGACGTTCGTCCCCTCCAACCGCACCACCAGCGGGACCGTGAGCCCCAGCGTCTTCGTCGCGTTGATCACGCCCTGCGCGATGACGTCGCACTTCATGATCCCGCCGAAGATGTTCACGAAGATGCCCTTCACGGCGGGCGACCGCAGGATGATCGAGAAGGCCTTCGTGACGGCCTCCTCGGTGGCGCCGCCGCCCACGTCGAGGAAGTTCGCCGGCGTGCCGCCCGCGTGCGAGATGATGTCCATCGTCGCCATCGCGAGGCCCGCGCCGTTGACCAGGCAGCCGATGTTGCCGTCGAGCGACACGTAGGACAGCCCGGCGTTCTTGGCCTCGAGCTCCGTCGGGTCTTCCTCGCCCGCGTCGCGGAGCGCCTCCCACTCCTTGTGACGGAACTCTGCGTTCTCGTCGAAGGTGATCTTCGCGTCGAGCGCCATGACGTTGCCGTCGACCGCTACGATGAGCGGGTTCACCTCGACGAGGGAGCAGTCCTCCGCGACGAAGAGCTTGTAGAGCGAGCCCACCAACGCGACGAACTTCCCGACCTGGTCCTTGGTGAGCCCGAGGCCGAAGCCCAGCTCGCGCGACTGGTACGGCATGAGCCCCGCCGTCGGGTCGACCCACACCTTCAGGATCTTCTCCGGCGTCGTCGCCGCCACGTGCTCGATGTCCATGCCGCCCTCGGCGCTGGCCATCACCACCACGCGCCGGGTGTCCCGATCGACCAGCATCCCCAGGTAGAGCTCCCGGGCGATGTTGATCCCCTGCTCGACGAAGACCGTGCGCACCAGCTGGCCCCCGGGGTCGGTCTGGATGGTCACCAGCTTGCCGCCGAGCATCCGCCACGCCGCGTCGCGCGCCGCGTCCGCGCCGCCCTTGCACACCTCGACGCCGCGCGAGACCACGTTGTCGCCCTTGTGCACCTGGCCCTTGCCGCGCCCGCCGGCGTGGATCTGGGACTTCACCACCACCAGCGGCTGGCCGGTCACCTCGGCGAGCTTCTCCGCCGCCGCCTTCGCCTCGTCCGGGGTCGTCGCGGCGATGCCGAGCGGCACCGCGATGCCGTACTTCCGGAAGATCGCCTTGCCCTGATACTCGTGGATCTTCATCGAATCAGGCCTGCTGCGCGCTGAGGCGCTTCGCCACGTCGACCACGCCGCGAACGCTGTCCGCGCTCTTCGCCAGCGCGGCCTTCTCGGCCTCCGTCAAC
>CAIOSS010000193.1 GCA_903860995.1 uncultured delta proteobacterium
CGAGGCGTGCGCCTCCGAGGCCGCCGAGCTCGTGTGCGTGCCCACCGGCGGCGGGCGCGTCTGCACCACCGCCAACACCTGTGACCAGGGCACCACCGCCGAGGAGGAAGGCCAGTGCGGCGGGCGCTTCTCGACTTGCCTCGTGCTGGGCAACACCGCCGCGATGCAGCAGCTCAGCTTCTGCACCCGCGCGTGCGTGGCCGGCGTCCAGACCGAGGCGCTCGGGCGCTGCCCGACGGGCTCGCTCTGCACCACCAACTGGCTGCAGCTCAACACCAACCAGATGGAGACCGCGGGCTGCTTCGCGTTCTGCGCGGCCGACGCCGACTGCGCGGGCGCGACGGCCGGTGACGCGTCGCTCATGCGCTGCAACACCCGCACGGGCCGCTGCTCGGCGGTCGCATCTGACCCGGCGCTCCGCCCCGACGGCGCGCTCTGCAACCCGATGATGGTCCAGGCGACGGGCGTCGCGCAGTGCCGCGGCATCTGCTTCTCGCTCTCCTCGATGCGCCCCACCGAGGGCCTCTGCGGCTCGTTCATCAACACCCGCACCGCCACCGCGGGCTGCGCCGACGACGCCATGATGGCGCCGCGCGGCCCGGCCGGCGACGAGCTCGGGGTCTGCATCTTCAAGGAGTGCGAGACCAACACCGACTGCACCGGCGGCGCCCGCTGCGTGTATCCCGAGGACATGTCCGGCATTCGCACCGACGCGCCTCCGTACTGCGCCTACGCGACCACCCGCCAGCCCAACGGCATCACCGGCACCGCCACCGACGGCGGCGCCGTGACCGACGCGCCCGCGGCCGACGTGCCCGCCGCGACGGACGTGCCCGCCGCGACCGATGTGCCCGCCGCGACCGATGTGCCCGCCGCGACCGACGCCGCCGCCGTGTCCGACGCCGCCGTCGGCTGATCGCCCGGCCCCTCCCCCCCCCTCCGTCGACCTGCTCCCCGCACAGACCGCTCACCCGCCCCCTGCGACCGTTCACCGGACGGTCGCGGGGCACCGGTGATTCGTGCCTTGACCTCACCGGCAATTTCCCACTAATCCCCGAGCACGACGTCATTCCTTCGTGCGCCGCGCCCGCTGCCGCGCGCCGGGTCCGCGACCACCCACCCACATACCCCTTCGAGAACTGCCGACGTGACTGGCCACTTCCGCATCGAGAGTCCGACGTGCCCCGGCGCCGCCGCCTACGCGAGGAGGGGTGAGCGATGAGCGACCACGATAACGGTTACTCACCCGAGCCCGAGTCCGCGCCGCACCCGCGTCTCTCGGTGGTGATCCCGATCTACAACGAAGAGAAGATCCTGCACGCCGCGGTCACCGACCTCCGTGATCAGCTCACGGAGTTCGGCTGGCCCTTCGAGATCATCCTGGCGGAGAACGGCTCGCGCGACGGCACGGTCCCCCTCGCCCGCGCCCTCTCGGAGAAGTACCCCGAGGTGCGCTTCTTCTCGCTGGGCGAGCCCAACTACGGCAAGGCGCTGCGCGAGGGCATCTTCCGGGCGCGCGGCGAGTTCGTCATGTGCGACGAGATCGACCTCTGCCAGATGGACTTCTACCGCCGCGCCCTCGAGGTGCTCACCAGCGACGAGTCCGACCTCGTCATCGGCTCGAAGGTGCTCGAAGGCGCCTCCGACGAGCGCCCGATGGTGCGCCACGCGGCGACCCTGTTCTTCAACGGGCTGCTGCGACTCACGCTCGGCTTCAAGGGCACCGACACGCACGGCCTCAAGGCCTTCCGGCGCACGGCCCTCCTCGACGTCGTGCGCGCCTGCCTGGTCGACAAGGACGTGTTCGCCAGCGAGCTGGTCATCCGCGCCGAGCGCGGAGGGGTGCGCATCCGGGAAATTCCCGTGCGCATCCTCGAGAAGCGCCCGCCGTCGATCAACCTCTTCAAGCGCGTGCCCAACGTCCTGAAGAACGTCGGCAAGCTCTTCGTCGCCATCCGCATCAAGGGATAGCGCCCCGTCTGGCGCCTACCGCTCCTCGATCGCGATGACCATGGTCGGCCCCGGCAGCACCCGCCGGGCCGCCCGGCGCGCCACGTCCTTCACGCTCTCGGCCGTCGGCCTCGGCTCGACCGAGGGATGCTCGCGCACCGCCCGCTCGACCGCCTCGCGCACCTTCGCGACCGTCTCGGGCGACGTGACCACGCCCCGCGCGTGGAAGCCCACGGCCCCGTCGAGGCGCCACTGGCTCGTCACCGGCACCGACATGAACACGGCGCCGGTCTCGGCCATCGCCGCGCGCTCGCGCAGGATCTCCGACGGGATCTCCTCGCCGCCGTCGATGTGCACCCGGCCGACGCGCACCGCGGCGCCCGGCACGAGGCCGTGGCGGTCGAGCATCACCGTCTGGCCGTTCTCCACGAGCTCGACGTTGCCCACCCCGAGGCGCCGCGCGAGCTTCGCGTGCTGCATGAGGTGATGGTAGGTGCCGTGCACGGGCACGAAGGCGCGCGGCTGGATCCACTCGATCATCCGCGTCTGCTCCTCGCGGCCCGCGTGCCCCGAGACGTGGATCGCAGGGTCGGTGGCGCTCACGTGCACGTCGATGCCGCGGCGCTCGAACTCGCAGATGAGGTCCCACACCGCGCGGTCGTTGCCCGGGATGGTGCGCGACGACAGGATCACCGCGTCGCCGGAGTTGAGCTTGAGCCGGGGATGGTCGCCCCACGCGAGGCGGGTGAGCGCGCTCTGCGGCTCGGCCTGGGTCCCGGCGGCGATCACCAGCAGCTCCGAGCGGGGCACCTCCCTCGCCTTCTCGGGCGACACCATCAGGTCGCCGGTGAACCCCAGCCGGCCGAGCTCGTTGGCGGCGCGCGCGTGGGTCTGGACGCTGCGGCCGATGAGGCAGATGCGACGGCCGGTCGCGCGGGCGACCTCGCCGATGGTCTTCAGGCGGTAGATGTTCGACGGGAAGATGCCGATGACCACGCGCTCGCGCTTGGACGCGATGAGCGTGCGCAGCGCGGCGGCGACCTCGGCCTCGCGCCCGGCGCTGCCGAGCACGTCGACGTTGGTGCTGTCGGAGAGCAGCAGCGAGACACCCGCGTGGCCGAGCTGCTCGAAGCGCTCGCGGTCGTACCCTTCGCCGTCGAGGGGACCGTCCTCGAGCTTGAAGTCGCCCGTATGCACCACCATGCCGCCCGGGGTCTGGATGGCGAGCGCGGTGGCGTCGGGGATGGAGTGCGTGACCCGCAGCGGCTCGACCTCGAAGCGACCGACGGAGAAACGACGGCGCGGCGCGGTGGCGTGCAACTCGAGCTCCGGCACGTCGCGGAACTCCTTCAGTCGTTCGCGGATGAGGGCCAGGGCGTAGGGCGGCGCCCACACGGGCCGCGGGATCTTGCGGAGCAGGTACGGCAGCGCGCCGATGTGGTCTTCGTGGCCGTGGGTGATCACCACCCCGAGGAGGTCGTCGGCCCGATCTTCGAGGTACTCGAAGAGGGGGTGGATGACGTCGACGCCGTACTTGTCGCGGGGGAAGGTGATGCCGCAGTCGACGACCAGGATTCCGTCCGGCGTCTCGAGCGCCATGCAGTTCATCCCGATCTCGCCGAGACCCCCAAGCGGAACCACTCGCAGATAGCTCACGTAAAACCTTCTCCGGCGCGCGGCGACGGACCGCCACGTCTGCCCGATGCTGTGTCCCACCGGGCATTCTGCGCCGGGAGGCGACGCACCCTACGTCCCGGCTCTCCGCACGGTCAAGCATCGCGGAGCCCCTGCGGGGGCGGCGGTTAGAGCGCGTTGACGCTGCTCTCGCGTGCGTGTTAGCCCGTCGCGCATCGCCCCGCTCGGGTTTCCCGTTGCAGAGGTTCCTGGAGGTCCATGCGCCGTCCGTCGCCCACCGTTCTCGCCGTGATCGTCGCCGCGCTGGCGCCCTCCGCGCTCGCCCAGAACACCCCGCAGAACCCCGCGTCCAGCGCCACCCCGTCGGTCGACACCGCGGGCATCAACATGGCCGCCGCCGCTGCCACGGACGACCGCGCCGCGACCACCGCCGAGCGCCCGACCCCGACGCCCCCGCCCACCAACCTCCTCGACCGCATCGGCAGCATGGTCGAACTCCACGGCTACCTCCGCGTGCGCCCCGAGTGGATGCACCAGTTCGACCTGGGCTGGGACGACCTTGCCTTCCGCGACGCCGGCGGCAACTACGCCAACTCCAACCTCCCGTGGGTGCGCAACCCCGACAACGGCCTGCCCGCCCTCTGCCCCGACAACGCCGACGGGCGCTGCACAGGCCGCTCGCAGACGATGGCCAACATGCGGTTCCGGCTCAACCCCGAGATCCACATCACGGACAACATCGCGATCTACTCGCAGATCGACGTCTTCGACAACCTCATCCTCGGCTCCACCCCGCAGGGCTACTACACCGGCGCGCAGGCCTCGCCCTGGTCCCCCATCGGCGCGTTCTCCCAGACCCAGGTCGCGCCCACCGAGCAGAACAGCCTCACGCCCTCCATCATGGTGAGCCGCGCGTGGGCCGAGGTCACCAACCAGAGCCTCGGCCAGATCCGCTTCGGCCGCATGCCCGGGCAGTGGGGCCTCGGCATCCTCGCCAACGCCGGCAACGGCATCGACAGCGACTACCAGACCCACTCCGACCGGATCATGTACGCGGCGCGCATCCGCCCGCTCCACCTCTTCATCGCCGCCTTCTACGACTTCCCCTCCAGCGGGGCGCTCTCGCAGTCGCTCACCCGCGAGCCCGGCCAGGGACAGCCCATCGACGTGTCGCAGCTCGACGACGTCAACCAGTTCGGCCTCGCCCTCGGGCGCCGCGTCGACCCCGCCGAGGCCCGGCAGCGACTGAACCGCGGGCAGCTGGTGATCAACGGCGGCCTCTACGGACTCTACCGCAACCAGGTGCTCAGCAACGAGTTCGCGGGCGCCGACCCGGCCTCCACGGCGACCAGCAACGTCGACCAGCGCACCGTCGGCACCGACACGCCCCGCCTCGCCGCCTCGGCCACCAGCCGCAACGCCTGGGCGGTCATCAGCGACCTGTGGTTCCAGGTGCTGCACCGCAACTTCCGCTTCGAGATGGAGGCGGCGTTCATCTACGGATCGACCTCCATCGCCCGCGCGGCGCGCGACCCCGGCCTCAACCTGTACCAGCTCACCCAGTTCGGCGGCGCGATGGAGTTCGAGTACCGGCTGCTCAACAACCGGCTCACCCTCGACTTCCGCACCGGCTACGCCTCGGGCGACAGCGACGTCGAAGGGCTCAACTTCCAGAACGGCTTCACGCCCCCCGTGCGCGGCGCGGCGCAGTCGTTCAGCACCTTCCGCTTCCACCCCGACTACCGCATCGACATGATCCTCTGGCGGCAGATCTTCCGTCAGGTGTCGGGCGCCTACTACTTCCGCCCGTCGGTCACCTACGCCTTCGTCAACTCGCCCGGCGGCGACCGCCTCTACGGCCGCGCCGCGGTCATCTGGTCGCGCGCGAGCGAGTTCGTGCAGACCCGCGGCAACGCCGCCGACCTCGGCATCGAGATCAACGCCGAGGTCACCTACCAGTCCAACTTCCGTGACACCTCCCTCGGCGACCGGCCGGGCGCGGGCTTCTTCGCGTCGCTCCAGTACGGCGTGCTCTTCCCCATGGCGGGCCTCGGCCCCCGCGAGGACGAGCGCGCCACGTCGACCTACTCGGGCTTCAGCTTCAGCACCGCCCAGACCTTCCGTGGCGTCGTCGGCGTGATGTACTGAGAGACATATCCTGTCACGACAGGCGTTGCGCCGCGTGCTGAGCGCGCGCTAGTACGCAGCCCGTGAAGGACTCTCCCGTCTACGTCTGTCAGTCCTGCGGCGCCTCGCACCCCAAGTGGTCGGGCCGCTGCTCCTCCTGCGGCGCCTGGAACAACCTCGTCGAAGAGCGCGCCCCCAAGGGCCGCGCGGGAAAGGCTCGCAACGCCATCTCGGTGTCCGCGGGCGGCGGGGCGGTCTCGCTCGACGAGGCCCTCGACGCCGAGCTGCCGCGCGTGGCGACGGGGCTCACGGAGTTCGACCGGGTGCTCGGCGGCGGCCTCGTGCACGGCTCGGTGGTGCTGCTCGGCGGCGAGCCCGGCGTGGGCAAGAGCACGCTGCTTCTCCAGGTGGTGGCCGCGCTCGCGGCGCGCTCGCGGGAGGCCGACGTGCGCGGCGGGGTGCTCTACGTGAGCGGCGAGGAGTCAGCCTCGCAGGTGGCCTCTCGCGCCCGGCGGCTCGGGGTGGCCAGCGACGCCGCGCTCAAGCTGCTCTCGACGGGCGAGCTCGACGCGCTGGAGGCCGCGGTGCTCAAGGCCGACCCCTCGATCATCGCGGTCGACTCGGTGCAGACGATGCGATGCAACGACCTGGAGAGCGCCGCGGGGAGCGTCTCGCAGCTGCGCGAGGTGACGGCCCGGCTGGTCACGATGGCCAAGCAGCAGGGGCGCACGGTGATCCTGGTGGGGCACGTGACCAAGGACGGCTCGCTCGCCGGCCCGAAGGTGCTCGAGCACCTGGTGGACGTGGTGCTGGCCTTCGAGGGGCAACGCTCGGGCGGCCCGCGGGTGCTGCGCGGCATCAAGAACCGCTTCGGCGCAAGCGGCGAGCTCTGCGTGATGGAGATGACCCGCGACGGGCTGCGCGAGGTGTCCGACCCGTCGGCGCTGTTCCTGGCCGAGCGTCCGAAGGATGTCCCGGGCTCGGTGGTGGTCTCGTCGGCCGACGGCGCGCGCCCACTTCTGCTGGAGGTGCAGGCACTGGTCACTCCGTCGGCGGCGCCCAACCCGCGGCGCGTCGCGACGGGCGTCGACGGCACGCGTCTGTCCATCCTGACGGCGGTGCTCGCCCAGCGCGCGGGCCTGCCGCTGCGCGACCGCGACGTGTTCGTGTCCGTCGCTGGGGGCGCGTCCATCGAGGAGCCCGCGGCCGACCTCGCCGTGGTCTGCGCGCTCGCGTCGAGCGTGGTCGAGCTCGCGATGCCCTCCGACCTGGTGGTCTTCGGCGAGGTGGGGCTCGCGGGCGAGGTACGCGCGGTGCCCCGCTGCACTCCCCGACTGGAAGAGGCGATGAAGCTCGGGTTCAAGCGGGCGCTCATCCCCCGGGCCAACCTCGACCGGGGGGAGGTGCCGCCGGGCATCCTCGCCCACGGCGTGTCGCACGCCCGCGAGGTCGCCGCGTGGATCGAGCGCAAGGCCAGCAGCCGCGACTGATCGTCCGGCGCTGGCGGCGACCGCTAAACGCGCGAGCAGCCTTTGCGGGCGCCGTAGGTCTACCGGTACACGTAATTGATGACCGACCGGCTGCCGAAGGCGCTGCGCGCGAGCCCGCTGTTCCTGACGGCGAGGGCGGCGCAGGCGCTGACGCAGCACTGCCGGGAGGCGCTCACCCGGGCGGGCTTCGAGGACTTCGGCGCGCCCGACCTCGCGGTGCTGGCGATCCTGGAGGGCGTCGACGCGGGGGAGAATCCCTCCAAGCTCGCTCGGACGCTTCGCTACGAGAAGTCGTCGCTGACGCCCATCCTGGTGCGCTTGCGGGAGGCGGGCCTGGTCGCGCAGAAGAAGGACCCGCAGGACGCCCGGGCGCAACTGATCACGATCACGGAAAAGGGTAGCCGTCGCCGCGCGGAGGCCGACGAGGTCATCGAGCGGGCCACGGAGGCGCTGCTCGGCGACGTCTCGAAGAAGGTGCTCAAGCACCACGCGGAGTTCTGCGAGGCCCTGCTCAAGGCCGCAGAGCGCGAAGAGAAAGCCTAGACCGACCCCGGGGGGGTGTTGGTAGCGTCCAAGGAATCCATGAAGCGATACCGCTGCACCATCTGCGCCCACATCTACGATCCCGCCGAGGGCGACCCCGACACGGGCGTCGCACCGGGCACCGCCTTCGAGAGTCTTCCGGGCGACTGGATCTGCCCCGAGTGCGGCGCCTCGAAGGCCGACTTCGAGCCCATCGACGACTGATGTCCCAGGTCGCATCGGCGCTCGCGCCCGGCCTCACCGTCCTCGTCGAGCGGACCATCCCGCTCTGGTACCGCGACGGCGCGGCGCCCGCGCTCGACCGCCCGGCCTTCGTCCGCGCGGGGTCGGGCGTGACGTGGTGGGGCGATCGCCTCGCGGTGGTGCAGGACGACACGGCCTTCATC
>CAIOSS010000194.1 GCA_903860995.1 uncultured delta proteobacterium
CCCCCGACGCCTGGGAAGACCTCCCGCGCCCCGGCGGCGAACATCATCCGGCTCAGGAGCACGATGCCCTCACGCACCCGCTCCATGTCGCGCTCGGTGGGGAGGTAGTGCACCGCCGCGCCGCTGCCGCCGCCGAAGAGCGCGGGGCGCACGCGGCCGTGGGCCTCCATGCGGCAAATGAAGTTCCACTGCGCGTAGTGGTCCATCTCGGCGAGGCGCTGCTGCCACGCGGCGCCCGCGCCCGGCAGCCGGGGGGCGAGGAGTTCCGGCGGCAGCGCGAGGGTCTCCAGCTTCAGGCGACGGTCGCGCAGCGGCACCTCGTAGCCCTGCGTCGCGCCGCGGCTCATCACGACCGGCTCGTCGAAGCGCCCCACGACCGCGCATCCCGGGTGCGCCTGGAAGCGCTCCCCCACCATCCCGCGCAGCCCGCTGCGCCGGAGGATCACCGGCGTCTGCACGGCGCTCGCGCTGACGATCACCGCCTCGCGCGCCATCACCCGCAGCTGCGCCACGGGCCGTCGGGTGACCGGGTCGACGAGCACGCCCTCGACGCCCACCGCGCGGCCCCACTCCATCAGCACGCGGTCGATGCGCGCGAGGGTGATCAGGCGCGCGCCGTCGCGCTGCGCCCGCGGGATGTACGACACGTCCATGCTCTGCCGGGCCTCGCCGGGGCAGCCCTGGAGGCACCGCGCGGAGCCCTGGCAGCGCGCGGCGTTGCGGCTCATCGCCTGGCCCGGCAGCCCGAGCACGCGGCAGGCTTCGGCCATGCGCTCGCCGTTGCCGCCGAAGAGCGCGGGGCTCGTGTCGGTGACCTCCAGCTCGCGCTCGATGGCATCGAAGGCGTCGTCGAGGGCGCGGCGCTCGACGAGGTGCCCGAGGCCGTGGCGGGTGATCCACTCCTGTCGCACGTCTTCGGGCAGCCGCCAGATGATGCCGGAGTTGATGGCGGTGGCCCCGCCCACGCAGCGGCCCTGGAGCATGGGCATCGGGTAGGTGCCGCGGGTGGTGGTCGTCGCGAAGTCGCGGAACGCGAGGGCCATGGCGTCGAGCACCTCGGCGGGCCGCTCGGAGGTGCGCAGCTGGGGGCCCTCCTCCAGCATGATCGCGTCGCGGCCGGCGCCCGCGAGCACCCGCGCCGCGGTGGCGCCGCCGGCCCCGGTGCCGACGATGACGAAGTCGGCGACGTCGTCGACGACGCGCATCACGCGGCCCCGATGGCAGGGATGAGCCGCAGCGGGAGCGTCACGCGCCGGCGGGCGGGGGCGGCCATCGGGCGGCGGTCGTGGTTGGTGCGGTTGCGCACCGAGGGCACGCGGAACATCGCCATCGACGCGGCGAGCTTCAGCAGGATGCCCATCCCGCGCAGCGCGAAGTGGCGGTGCGAGCAGATGCGCGCGAGCAGCGCAGAGCGCTCGGTGGAGCCGAGCGAGGCGAAGGACGCGAGGCGCCCGAGGATGAACAGCGGCGAGAGCATGACGAAGAGGAGCGAGGCGCGCATGCCGACGCGGCCCAGGAGGCTCGATGCGTCGTACATGGTCAGGGCGCCGCGTTCGAAGTCGACCTCGCCGGGATCGAGCCCGAAGCCCCCGGCGGTGGGGTCGAGGAACGACGGGAGTACGACGGAGAGCCAGCGGCGCTCGATGGCGGTCATGGTCATGGGTGCATCTCCAGCGGGGTCGTGGTCGGGGGGGCGACGGGGACGAGCGTGGCGCGCAGCCGCGCGAGCATGTGGCGGTCGAGCCGCTCGATGAGCACCCGGGCGTACCGGCGGGCGCTGGCGGCGTCGCGGCGCTCGATGAGATCGAGCACCCGGTCGTAGAAGTGCAGCGTCGCGTCGGCCTGCACGAGGAACGCGAGCTCGATGCCCGGCTGCCGGTCGAGCATCCGCACCAGGCTGTTGGCGACGAGCACCAGGGCGAGGTTGTGCGTCGCGCCCGCGAAGCGACGCGCCAGCGCGAGGTCAGAGGCGATGTACCGCTCGGGCTCGCCGCGGAGCCCGTGCTGCACCGCGACGTGCG
>CAIOSS010000195.1 GCA_903860995.1 uncultured delta proteobacterium
CAGCGCGGCGTGGCGGACGAAGGGCGCGTGGACGCCGAGCACCTCGGCGCGCACGTTGGGCCAGGCGTCGAGGCGGGAGGCCGACCACGGGGCGAGCGCGAGCGCGAGGGCCGCGAGGGCGACGGCGGGGCGCGACGGCGACGGGCGCGCGAAGAGGGCGGCGGCGCAGGCGAAGGCGAGGAGGGTGAGCGCGCCGACGGCGGCATGGAGGTACTCGTAGAGCCGCGGGAGCACCCGGTGGTCGACGGCGTGGAGGCCCAGCGCGAGGGCGACGAAGAGGGCGGCGCCGAGGGCGCGGTGGGGGAGCGGGCGCGCGCGCAGGGCGGCGATGAGCTTACGCAGGAGGGTAAGCGCGGCGGCGGCGGCGGCGACGAGGGCGAGCGCGGCGAGCGGGCGGAGGGCCCAGAGGGCGGGCAGGCGGCGCATGCGGCCGCCGGTGAAGAGGAGCCACGCGACGAGGGCGAGGGGTAGCGCGGCGAGGGCGGCGTGGCGGTGGAGGGCGCGGGGGAGCGCGCGGGCGAGGAGCGCGTCGGCGAGGAGGGCGAGGGCGCCGACGAGGGCGCCGACGGCGGCGCCGAGGGGGAGGAGGACGGCGACGAGGCGGAGCTGGTCACGCCCGGGCGCGAGCCAGAGGATGGTGCTGGCGATGTCCGCGAGGGCGGAGAGGGCGCCGGCCGTGGCCCCGAGGGTCAACCCGCGGAGGGCGGGGATGATCGGGGTGGCGCTTTGAGGTGCGGATGGGATTTGAACCCACGTATCACGGTTTTGCAAACCGTTGCCTGGCCACTTGGCTACCGCACCACCACTCACCGGATCGATGAGGGAGGCGGAGTTAGCATCATCGGTCGGGGCATTGTCAACCCATCGATGGCGGCGCTCGCGTGCTTCAGTGGTCGCGGCGGAGCACCTCGTCGCGGAGGGTTCCGCGGTCGGTCTCGAGCACGTCGGCGGGCCGCACGGCGCCGACGCCGAAGCGGTCGGCGATGGCGTCGAGCGCGCCGTTGAGCTTCGCCGCGCGGCGGGCGCCCCCGTCGAAGAGGCCGGGCTGCACCGTCGGCGCCTCCAGTGAGCCCGCGCTCACGCCCGCGAGGCGCATCGGGACGAGCACCCCGGCCTCGTCCTCGCGGGCGAGCAGCGCGGCCACGGCGTCGTAGAGCTGCTGGCCGTCGTCGGTCGCCGCGCGGAGGGTGGTGCGCCGGGTGCGCAGCTCGAAGCCGGCGGTCTTGAGCTTGAGCACCACCGTGCGGGCGACGCGGCCCGCGCGACGCAGCCGGCGGGCGACCCGCAGCGCCTGGGCGTGGAGGTGGGGGAGGATCTCCTCGCGGGTGCAGAGGTCCTCGCCGAAGGTGTCCTCGGCGCCGATGCTCTTGGCGTCGCGGTCGGGGCGCACGGGGCGCGGGTCGACGCCGTGGGCCAGGTCGTGGAGGTGCGCGCCCAGCGGACCGAGGGTCTCCATCAGCGCGCCGCGGTCGCGGCGGGCGACGTCGTCGATGGTCTCCAGACCGAGCGCGCGGAGGCGCTCGTGGGTGCGCGCCCCGACGCCCCACAGCCGGGCGACGGAGAGCGGCGCGAGGAAGGCGCGCACGCCGCCCGGCGCCACCGCCCGCAGGCCGTCGGGCTTGGCGAGGTCGGAGGCGACCTTGGCCGCGAACTTCACCGGCGCGACGCCCGCGGAGGCCGGGAGCTGGAGCTCGTCGCGGATGCGCTGCCGGAGGGTGCGCGCGATGGCCTCGGGCTCGCCGAAGAGGGCGCGGGAGCCGGTCACGTCGAGGAAGGCCTCGTCGAGGGAGAGCGGCTCGACGAGGTCGGTGACCGAGGCGAAGATCTCGTGGAGGCGCTCGCTCGCCTCGACGTAGGCGGCGAAGCGCGGCCGCACCACGACGACGTCGCGGGGTGCGAGGCGCAGCGCCTGGGCCATGGGCATCGCGCTGCGCA
>CAIOSS010000196.1 GCA_903860995.1 uncultured delta proteobacterium
CCCCGCCCCCGGCGTCGCCGGCCGCACCTTCGTGGGCTCCTACCCCGAGTGACGCGACGCGCGCCTGCGCGCGGGACGTGACGGCGCGCGGGCCGCGGTGCACCATCCGCGGCGAACATGATCGACGTCTTCGAGCTCGCGCGTTACGGCGAACAACTCCCCGCCCCGGCCAAGGGGCAGCGCCCCTTCGACCAGACCCTGTCGACCCTGGCCAAGGCGCTGTCGGCGTGGTTCCAGGATGCGTCGGGGCGCATCGCCGAGGCGCGCGGCGGCGCCCCGGAGGACCAGGCCGTGATCGCCCGCGAGTGGGACGAGCCCGAGCGCCGCGCCCGGGAGGCCCTGCGTCGCTTCACCGAGAGCGTCGAGCGCCAGCCCACGGCGGCGACCATGGGCAAGGTCAACGCCGGCAAGACCCTGATGCTCTCGCGCTGGTACGGCGACCTCGAGGAGCTGCGCGAGCTCCCCGTGGGCGACGCCGACACCACCGGCTGCCTCACCCGGCTCACCCGCAAGGGCGGCGCCCGGCTCGACAGCGCCATCCGGGTGAAGACCCTCGACAACGCGAGCTTCGAGCGCGAGCCCCGCGCAGCGGAGGAGGCCGCGGCGCTGGACGAGTTCCCGTCCTCGCTGCACGTCACCTTCGAGCCGGGCAACCGCGACGAGTTCGCTCGCGCGCTGCGGGTGTGCCGCTTCCCGACGGCCGACGACGCCAACTACGAGCTGGAGGAGGTTCGTCGCGGAGACTTCCACGTCACCCGGCTGCGCACCGGCGAGCTGCGCCTCCGCTCGCTCCAGCTCCGCGCCAGCGAGGTGACCCTGCGGGTGCGCCCGCTGCCCGACACCCGCGCGTCGCGCATCTTCGAGGTGCTCGACCTCGTCGACTGCCCCGGGGCCGACCCCCAGATCGAGGCAGACGCCGCGCGCCACCTAAAAGCCGCCAAGAACCACCTGGTGTTCCTCCAGGCGGTCAACGACCTCGACCTGCTCATCCTGGTCTGCTCGTCGCAGCCGAGCGCCATCCGCCCCGGCACACAGCTGCTGCGAGGCCCCTGGCGCCACTGGGTCGAGCGCTGCGAGGGGCAGATGCGCGGCCGCGTGGTGCTCGCCCTCACCTATGCGGGCGAGGCGATGCGCCAGTGCGCCGAGCGCCTGCGCGAGCTCGACCGACCGGAGCACGAGCGCCAGCTCAACACCCTCCAGAGCCTGCCGCAGTCGGTGTTCGGCTCGGTGATCCAGCCGCTGCGGGGCGCCCTGGACGGCGCGCTCGCCGACGCGCTCGACCCCAATGACATCAACGCCTGGCCGCCCTTCGTGCTGCTGGAAAACCGCGGCGTCGACCCCGACCTGGAGATCGACCCCGCGCAGATCGTCGAGGCCCGCGCCGCCGTCGTGGCCCACCTCGACGCCGACGCCATGCCCGAGGGCGCGCCCTTCGCGTGGCGGGTGATCCACCTCTTCGCCCGCAGCTGGATCGACGACGTCGCCCGGGTGCGCGCCGCCGAGCCCGAGGCCCGCAGGCGCTTCCTGGCGTGGATGGTCGACGTGGGCCTCGCGGTGGTCAACCGCGACGACCGCGGCCACGAGCTGCTCACCCGGCTCATGCTGCACCTCGGGCACCGCGGCGAGCTGCGCCGCGCCCGCTGCGCCGAGCTGGTCACCCTGGCCGAGCGCGCCCGCGACGGCATGATCGACCTGCACGAGCGCATCACCCGCGAGCCCCGCGCCGACCAGTCGGCCCTCGACGCGATGGACAACCTCGTGAAGCGGCTGCGCGAGCTGCTGCCGCGCGAGGGCGTGGCGATCCCCTTCCCCGCGGCGCTGCGCCAGCGGGCGCTCAAGCCCCACGACCCCCCGCCCCTCACCTGGGACCTCCTGGTGGGCGAGTGCATCCGCTCGGCCTGCGCCGCGGTGCAGGCCGCCAGCCGCGCCCCCGACCTCGCCGCCGAGCTTCGCCCCGCGCTCGAGCGCATGCTCGACGCCGACATCGCCGCCCGCTCGCTGCGCGCCGACGAGGAGCGCTACCTCTCCGACGAGCCCGCCAACGCGGTGCACTGCGCGCACTTCCTCCTCGCGCGCCTCGCCGCGGCGGTCGACTGGCTGCTGCACGCGAGCGCCGACGAGCGCGGGCTCTACGCGGCCCGAACCCTGGGCGTCGACCCGCGGCGCACGGAGGTCTACCGGAGGCTCCGGCGCGTGGTGGGCGACCTCCTGGTGCCCGACGAGGTCGACCCCCTGCTCGCGACCGCGCGCGAGCAGCTCGACGCCCTCGTGCAAGAACTCTCGACCCCGGAGTCCACCTGACGTGCTGATCGACCACGGCGTACTCCGGCTGCGCGCGGGCCTCGACCCGGCGCTCATCACCGTCCCCCTCGGGGCCTCCTCGCGGGGCGGCGCGTTTGCGCGCGAGGGCGACGCGGCGAAGTTCACCCTCTACGCCAAGACCTTTCCCACCGAGGACAGCTCCGCCGAGTGGCTGCGGGTGGAGGTCGACGAGCTCCACTGGATCGACGGCACCGCCCTCGCGCACGCCCTCGGCCGCACCGACGCGAAGGGCAGCGCCACCGTCGCCGCCCACGACCGCCCGGCCCTCGGGCGCCTCCACCTCGCGGTGCGCATCTACAAGAACGCCTCCAACTTCGAGCTGGCGCTCACCCTCGCGTGGAACCCCGTGCACGAGCGCACCGCGCTCATCGTCGGCACGGCGTCCGCGGCCGAGCGCGCGATGCGCCGCCTCGCCCAGCGCTCGCCCGTCGAGGAGGCCATCGTCCTCGACCCGCACCGCTTCGTGCTCGCGCCCGCCGGCTACGACCGCTCCACGCCCCCCTGGGACAACCTCCTCGGCACCGCCTCCGCGCGCCTCGCGATCACCCCCTCCCCCGACGCCCCGCTGGTCATCCTCGCCGAGCGCCCGCACCGCCACGGCGGCGAGACCGGCGCCACCGTCGCCATCGACTTCGGCACCCACGAGACCTCGGTGGTCACCCAGCGCGAGGGGCAGCGCGACATCACGGTGCAGGGCGGCCTGGCGCCGTGGTCGTTCCACTGCGTGGCGGTGTCGCTGCAGGGCGCGGCCTGGCACGCCGAGCTCATCGCCCCGCCGCGCTCCTTCGAGGAGCGCACCACCCTCGGCAACCCCATCATGCCGCGACCGCTCGCCGAGCGCTGGAGCGTCATGGCCCGCCGCGACGCCTCCCGCCACCGCGAGGAGACCGGCGTCCCCAGCGTGCTCATCCCGCGCCGCGCCGTGCCCGACGGCATCGACGGCCACCCCTTCGACGACCGCCGCGACCCAATCCTCGGGCACCGCGCCCTGCGCCTCGTGCGCAAGGCCATCGAGCGCGGCCCGGAGCCCGACCCCAGCTCCGACAACGCCCACCCCGCGACCGGCGACGCCCCGGAGTCCCTGGACGTGCGCGTCGAGGTCGACGCCCTCGAGCCCGCCCCGAAGCTCCAGATCGCCCGCAACCGCGCCCTCACCGACGAGTACCTCCGCGGGCTCTTCGACGAGCTCGCCGCCCGGGAGATCGTCAAGCCCACGGACGGCGGCCTTGGCTCCGTCGGCCCGATCCTCCTCAGCTACCCGGTGGCCTTCCTCGCGGACGACCGCGCCCGCCTCGAGGCCTCCGCCCGGGACGCCCTCGCCGGGAGCGCCCTGCGCGGCCTCTGCGCCGACCCCCCGGACCAGCCGCTGACCTTCCTCGACGAGGCCACCGCCGCGTCGCTCGGCGCGCTCTACCACCGCTTCGGGTCGCTCTCCCTCGACCGCCTGCTCGACGCCTTCCAGCCCTTCTCCGTCGACCCCGAGTCGCCGAAGACGCCCCGCGCGGTGCGCGCCCTCACCTTCGACTGCGGCGGCGGCACCACCGACCTCGTGCTGCTCCGGCTGCGCGAGGACGGCGACCGCATCGTGTCGGAGATCGAGGACTTCTACGGCCTGCCCTTCGCGGGCGTGGAGATCACCCGGCGACTGTGCCGCGAGCTCAAGCGGCGGCTGCGGCCCACGCTCCCCGCCGACCAGCAGGAGAAGCTGCGCACCCGCTTCGCGCGCGACGACGACCCGCCCGGCACCGCCCGCTCCGAGGCCGACCGCCTGCGGCACAAGCGCACGCTCGGCTTCTTCTACTTCGGCGAGGCGCTGAAGATGGCCCTCGCCTCCGCGACGCCCACCGACCCGAAGGCCCTGCGCGCGGCGATGGCCGTGCGGGCGCAGCAGTTCCTGCCGGAGCTCGACGTGACCCGGGTGCTCGACGCGCTGCCCGACCGCGCGTGGCTCGAGGAGTGCTCCGCCACGGTGCTCGCGCCCGCCCTCGAGACCGCCGAGCGCTGGCTCTCCCGCGAGGACGCGCCCGTGCAGGTGGTGCTCGCGAGCGGCCGGTCGAGCCAGCTCCCCGGCGTGGGCGAGCGCCTCCGCGTGGCCTGCGCGCGGGCGCCCCGGCCGGTGCTGGCGCAGCACTTCCTTTCGCCGCGGGAGTTCGCCTCCACCGAGCTCGGCTTCGGCGTGCTCGACCTCCACGCCGCCCGCAGCGGCAAGGCCCGGGCGGACCTCTCCAAGCTCGGCGTCGCGCTCGGCCTCGCGCACGGCTACGTGCTCACCACCAAGACCGGCGAGGGCCGGCGCCTCGTGGTGCAGCCCGCGGACGAGCACAAGCGCACCCGTTACGTCGGCATCCTCCGGCAGGAGGGCCGCGGGGTGCAGTTCGTGATGCCCGAAGACCGCCTCGTGGTGCGGGCCGACAACAAGCCCGTGGCCCACGACGAGATCGTCTGGATCGACGAGCAGCCCTTCGCCATGCGCGCCGTGCTCGGGCAGAACTTCCGCGGCCCCCCGAAGCCCGGCGCCGCGGGCAGCGTCGACCCGCCCATCCCCTTCGCGCAGGTGCGCTTCACACCGGCGTCCATCCCCGAGCGCGAGCGCCTGGGCAACAAGCGCGTGCAGGTGGGCTTCGCGCAGCGCTCGTCGAGCGAGGTCGCGATGGTGGGCCTGCGCGTCGAGCGCGAGGGCGGCGTCGAGACCTCGCTGCTCTCCCCCGACCACCCCATCGGGGCCCCGGTGTCGATCACCGCGGGCGGGCTCACGGCGCACTTCGAGACGCGCCGGCTGGAGTTCGACTTCCGCCGCAACGGCGCCATCGACCCCGAGGACCTCGACCGTGAGTGAGCGCGCGCCATGGATCTCCTCTCCGCGCTGCGCCAGGTCTGGGCGTGGCTGCGTCGTCCGTTCGCCAATCCCCCTCTCCTCCCCGAGCCCGCGCCCATGGCACCGACCGCTCTCCCCGGCACCCTCGACTTCGTCGGCCTCGACCCCATCGGTGACGTCATGAGCGACCTCAAGCTCTTCGGCTGGCTCAAGCACCTCCAGGCCGAGCTCCCCTTCCCGCAGCCCTCCTACGGGCGCGTCGAGCCCCCCGCCACGCCCGCGGAGCTCATCGAGCGCCTCGCGGACGGGCACCGCGCCCTGGCCGAGGCCATCGAGCTCGCCGTGTCGCGCGAGCGCCCCTCCGACGCCGACATCGAGCCCGAGTGGTTCGTGGTGCTGGCCGACCAGCTCGTGCCCTTGATGTGCTGGTACGTCGGCCTGGGCCTGCCGCCGACCGCGGTCGCCATCCCCCAGGGGCTCATCGACCTGGTGCACCGCGCGAAGAAGCTCCCCATGAGCCTGTCGCACCTCTTCGACGGGCGCGTGGGCGACAGCATCGAGAACTTCCGCGAGCAGCTGGAGCGCTCGAAATCCCGCCACGCCGAGATGCAGGCCGCCAACCTGGTCCTCTGGCAGGTGCAGCTGGAGGCCATGCTGCTGCCGCTCGTCGAGCGCGAGCGCGGGAGCGTGTCGGTGGCCTTCGACTTCCCGCCGCCGGGCGCGCGCATCGCCGACCTCGTCCCGCCGCCCGCCCCGGGCTCGCCCACCCACGGCACCGTGAGCCGCGTGCTCGTCCCTGCCCTCGTCGTCACGCTGCGCTCGCCGCGCGCGGGCGTCGCGCCGACCGACACCGTGCAGCTCTCGCGCGGGCCGCACCTCCCGTGATCGCCCGCGGGTTCGCCTCGCTGCTCGTCGCGCTCGCACTCGGCGGCACCCCCTCCCCCGCTCCTGCGCCTGCGCCCGTCGCGCCTCCGCCCTTCGCTCCGCCCGTCGCTGCGCCCGTGGCCGCGGCGTCCTCCTTCGCAGCGATGCCCTCGCTCGGGCCTCGCTCGGGGCGCCCGCCAACCTCGGTGGTCGTGATGCTCCACGGTTATGGGGCCAACGGCGCCGACCTCCGTGACGTCGCGCAGACCCTCGCGCAGGAGCTCCCGGACACGGTCTTCCTGCTCCCGGACGCGCTCGAGCCGATGCCCGGCTCGCCCGGCGCCTTCCAGTGGTTTCCCCTCGCGGGCTCCGACGATGTCCAGCGCCGCGCCGGGGTCCGCCGCGCCGTCGCGCAGCTCACCCCGTGGGTCGACCACGAGCTCCAGGCCCGCGGCCTCGCCCGCGCCCGCCTCGCCCTGGTCGGCTTCTCGCAGGGCGCCATGCTCGCCCTCGACCTCGGCCTCCACCTCGACCCCCCCGCCGCCGGCGTGGTCTCCCTCTCCGGCCGCCTCGTCGACGACGGCGCCCCCTCCCCGGCGCCCTCCCCCGCGCTCCTCGTGCACGGCACCGCCGACGGGCGCATTCCCGTCGCCGAGACCGAGCGCGCCCTCAGCCTCCTGGGCCGGCTCCACGTGCGCACCGAGTCGCTCCTGATGCCAGGCGTCGGGCACACCATCACCCCACAGGGGATGGCCGCCGCGGGCGCCTTCCTCCGGAGGCTCTGGCCGTGAGCGACGAAACCGGCCCCGACGAGTGAGCGCGGCCCGCTCGAGCGCGACGGCGTCGGAGGCGACGTCCGCGGCGCCGGGCTCGGCGCACTTGCGGGCCTGCGTCGCGGGGTGGTCGACCTCGAAGACCCGCCCCCCGCGGAGGCGCGAGGCGAGGCGCACGGCCCGGGTGTCGAAGCCCGCCCCGAGGATCACCACCCGCGCGCCGCCCTCCGCCACGAAGGCCAGCAGGGCCTCGTCGATGGCCCGGGTGCGCACCTGCACGTAGACCACCCACGGCAGCACCGGGAGCAGCGCGCCCTGCGCCGCGAGTCGCAGCGGCCCGCGCGCCGAGAGCAGCGACCGCGCGAGCGGGGTGAGCCACGGCCCGGCGAAGCGCAGCCCGAGCGGGTCGTCGATGAGCCGCGCGGCGCGGGAGTGTACGCCGCCGCGCAGGGGCGCCGATGGACAGCGACGCGCACACGAAGCTAAGGGGTGGGCGCCCGATGAACCCGCCCCTCGCCGCCCGCCGCGACGCGCCGCTCCGCGCGATCGCGTTCATGCTGACCGGCGCCGTCTCCTTCGCGGTGATGAACGCCCTCGCGCGCAGCATGCGCCACCTCCCGTGGCCGATGCTGGGCTTCTCCCGGGCCTTCATGGGCCTCGGGCTCGCCCTC